>JAUWEG010000019.1 GCA_030608385.1 Candidatus Heimdallarchaeota archaeon | reverse complement strand
TTTAATACAAGGTCCAACTTTGTATTTTCTTAATCCTGTGACTGGTAAGCATATGAGAGGAGAGATTCAGCTTCGTCTTGGACTTTGGGCTTTAGACACTCTTGATTTACCTGTGTATTGTATACATGGAAATCATGAATTTTCTCAAAGTACAATGCTTCCCGATATAATAGAAGATAATTGGTATAACTACCTTGGACCTATTCGTTATCAAAACTTTACATATCTGGATTGGACAATGGTTGGATTCGGTTCATCGTTTGAAGGACTAAATTCTGTAGAATTTCAAAAGGTTGACCAAATATTAACTCAAAACAGCGATGAAGCTACTATTCTGTATTATCATTATGATTTTCCACTGGGGGCAAATGCTCAACCTTCAAGTTTTCTTAGACGTTTCCCCATAGAAGTTACTCTTTATGGGCATGCGCATGAAGAAGATCTCTACCTATCTAGAGGGACTCTCTATCACTGTCAAGAACCCCTTTTTGATAGAGGATTCACCCAATTTACAATTCTAAATGAAACAAGTTTAAGCGTAGATTCTCAAACTTTTAATTTCGAATTATTACCTTATATTCCACCAACAACTCCAAAACCTTCAAACTATGCTTACCTATTTGCTTTCCTTGCAGTATTCACACTTGCGGTAAGAAAGAAAAAGAAATTGAAACAATAACTGTATTTAGTGTCGGACATCTTTATAATATACTACTAAATACCTTATACTGTAGTGTGAGGTGGTAATATGCTCGAAATTGAAAGGTATAAAACTAACTTAAATGATGTTTTTTCATCACAGAGAAAATTTGAATTACAACTGTTAATAGAGAAGGAATTGGCTGATGCTAATTTCAAGGTTGGAAAGATACCAAAAGAAGCTAATGATGTTATTCAATTGAAATGCACACCTAAATATGTTAAATTAGAACGAGCTAAAGAAATAGAGATGGAAATCCACCACGATCTTATGAGTCTTGTCCATGCAATTTCTGAACAGTGTGGTGAGTATGGCGGATACATCCACCTTGGAGCTACTTCTTATGATATACAGGATACTGTAAGAGGATTACAACTCAGAGAAGCTAAAAAAGAGATTTTGAGCGCTTTGGAAACTACAATTGAAATTGTAAGTAAATTAGCTGAAGAACATAAGGAATTAGCATGTATTGGGAGAACACACGGGATACATGCTGTACCAACAACATATGGAATGAAATTTGGGAATTTTCTAAATGAATTACTTCTAGCGAAAAAGGCATTGGAAGGATCTAAAGTGGCTTATGGTAAATTTTCAGGAGCAGTTGGAACTTACGCATCTTATGGAACCCAAGAAATAGAAAAGATAATCCTTGAAAAACTAGATTTAGAGAAACAACCAATTACTACACAAGTAATTTCTAGAGTTATTCATGCAAATTACATTTACAGCCTTGCACTTATTGCTACTGTCTTAGAGCATTTCGCAAAAGAAATCAGAAATTTACAACGAACCGAAATCAATGAAATTAGAGAATCTTTCATCAGTACACAAGTAGGTTCTTCAACTATGCCTCAAAAAAAGAATCCTGAAAAGAGTGAAAGAATTTGTGGCTTAGCTAGAATTATTCGAAGCAAAATACAACCAACTCTAGAAAATGTGGGATTGGAACATGAAAGAGATTTATCAAATTCAAGTGCAGAAAGAGTTATTTTTGCTGAAACTTCGATTTTAACCCATTATATCTTATTACAAATGAATGATATTCTGAAGAATCTACATTTTAATATTCCAAAAATAAACGAAAATCTCTATCTTCGGAAAGGAGCTCAATGTGCAGAACATCTAATGATTCGTTTATCAGACAGAATGGGAAGGCAGAAAGCACATGAATTACTCAAACAATTATCAAATGAAGAAGACTTTATAGAAGCAGCAAAAACAAATTCTATAGTTGCTGAAATGTTCTCATCTAAAGAAATTGAAGATATTCTTGATCCAATAAATTATCTTGGATTATCAAAACAAATTATAGATAATCTATTGCATTCAGTGAAATAATAGTTAAAATCTATTTTTTATCTTTAGCTTCTTTCATGGACTTAATCTCTTTTAAGAATCTGTTCTCTGTTCTTAGAATTTCTTCTATAAAGAGTAATTTATTGGCCTTCTCAAGAATCTCCAACAAAGCTATTTTTGGAGATTCATAAGATTTGGGAGCCCCTAAAATTGTTCTAATTCTGGATTCAGTTTGCCCTTCCCAATCTCCTATATTGTATTGTAATGTTAGAAGTAGATTCCCAAACTCTTCTATTCCTGTGCTAGCAAAATATTCAGAAGCTTGAACAACTATTTCATTATAGTCACTCTCAATTTTAGACATGAATTGCCACATTAAATCGACTAAAAAAGTAATTCCTCTTAGATAGTAAAAGTTTCCTTCAGTAACAATCCCCTTCAGCAGAACAATGTAGTTATTTACTTCTTGATAAACAAATAAATCCGCAAGATTTTCTGCGTTTATCTCAATCACGAGACGAATTAGATTAAATAGAATTCCTATTGAAATAATATTGTTCTTTTCCAAAGTTTGTTGAAGAATACTTGTAAGGTCAGAATAAGCTTTAACATACTCGCCTGTTTTTATATCCCTTAGGGCTTCAAGATAACAATGCCAGTATTTAAAGTCGTCATAACCCTCTTTGGCTAATTCTTGAATCTGAGACATTATTTCAGTTGCAAGTTCTTCATTATCTTCAAGAATATACATTAATGTTTTTTCAACCAAAATTTGTCCCAATAGAGTTGTAAGTTTATTTTCTCTTAAATACCTCTCTACAAATTTGTAGCTCTCCTTAGAAATATCAGTTTTACCTGCATACTGACTAATTCTAGCTTTGTTGAGCTGAAGTACAACATTATCAACCATATCATTGTTTTCACTTATGAGACCTTGTACCTTAGTATATCTTGCTAAACTCTCTCTGAAATCTCCTTTCAGAGCTAAAATGTCTGCTATTTTTCGTAAACATCCCACTCGTTTATTACGATCAAACACATCAGAGTAATGACTATAAGAGGATCTAAGCTTAACTAAAGCTTCATCGAATTTACCATCATTTATATCAAATGAAGCTTGAAGTTCTTTAATTTCTGCAATCTTCATACTATCTGAAATTCTTAAGAAGAAGTTTTTCGCATTATTCAAATGGATTGCTGCTTTTCGAGAATTACTTAGTTTTGTATAACCTTCAGCTATTAAGATATCACAGTTAGCACTACTATCCTCATCACCAACTTCCAAATATAGAATCTGGCAAGCAAGAAGAGTAAAGATATTTCTATCTACTTCATTATTTCGAGTTATATTAATTTGAGATTTTAGGCGTAAAGCATCTGTTTTTCCTTTTTGATATAGTATCTCCTCTGATAATGTTTCAATTTGATCTGCTCGCTTTAATGCAGAATCAAACTTTCCCTGCCTATAATCGCTGGTAGCAATTTGCACTAATGCTTGAGCAAATTGCCTTTTGTTTCCAATATTTACGACTTGATTGTAAGCTTTATCAAAAATCTCTTGAGACTTATCCTTTTCATTGGTAATTGCATAGCTTTCTGCAATAGCTAAAAGTGTTATGAATGATTTATTATAATCATGATATTGGTTAGCAAGTGAATAAGCAACATTAAGGCTATCTCTTGCCATCTTATGATGACCTAATTTAATCATTATCTGACCTCTAACAAAATGTCCTTTTGCTAGATAATATTGAGAAATTCCCTGCAATTTATCATTTGTTTGTGCGGATAGTATATTTCCCGCTTTTAGTTCTCCTTTGAGAAAATGAACATGAGCTAAACCGATATCAACAGCTCCTATTAGAGGAACATTAGATATGTTTTCTGCTAAAACTCTTGCTTTAACATATATCTTATTTGAGGCAATATAATCAGAGGAATCAAGTTGTTGTTCTCCAAGTATTAATAGTCCAATTAGCTGCCAAAATTGATCTCCTGCATTTTCTCTTTTGTGAATAAACTCTTCAATTTTTTTTATACCTGCTATACTGCTTGCAGATTGAAGATCGATCAATCCTTCAGTGAAATCCTTTATGTCTTGAATTTGTTGATGCATTCTTCTCGTGTTTCGAGGATCAAAAATATCCTCTAAAATGGTTTTGTAGCTGTCAATATTTTCTGAATCACCAATTAAATGCTTCAAATATATCAACCAAAAAATGGCTTCTATAAGTGGCATAAAGTCTGATGTTTCCTTTTCTATTATTTGCTGTAAAGTAGAGATAGCTTCATCAACCTCACCAATTTCGAAAAGAGCAACACTTCCCCATACTTTTGTACCTATAATATCATCTGTAATCGATTTGATAGCTAGATCATATTGCCCTGTTATTACACCTATTTTGCTTGCTAAATACCTTAATTCTTCATCTTTCTCATAGATAGGATCATAAATAACATTCCATAGAATTCTACCTATTTGTTTAGAGGCTTCGGGTGTAAATTTGCCTTGAAGTGTTTTAATAATAAAATCTGCTAATTCTGGACTGATGCGGTTTCTGTGAGCAGCTATTTCAGGAGGTAAAGAATCTGTCATTGATAATCATCTGCAAGCAGTAATAAAAAAACAACGGAGATTAAGATAAAAAAGTTTGTGTAACTGTTACTCTGTTCTCAAAGCTTCAAGATTCACATTAATAACTTCTTTAACTCCAGGAACTCTTTCCTTCAGTACTTTTTCTACATAACCTGTTAAAGTCATTTGACTATAAGGACACCCTCTACATGCACCTTGTAATTCTACTTTTACAGTACCATCTTCTTCTACATCCACAAGTTCAATGTCTCCACCATCTTGTTGTAGTGCTACACGGATTTCGTTTAATGTTGCTTGAACTTTATCTTTCATTATAATCACAATATTTTGCGGTTAAGTGTATTTCAGTTTTGCATTTATAAGTGTGATTTTTTGTACACTAATTTTTTGTTTTAGATAATCTTATACACAAAAAATCGTAGAGATTGTTTTTGCTAATTTAGATTTTCTCTTTTCTTTCTATTTTTTGAAAAATATCGCTCGTGAAAGGTATTAAAGCAATAATCAGATCTCGTGTAAAAACGTCCTTTCTGAATATTCTATTCCCTGTAAATACAGCTGTGCTACCGCCCCTTTGTTTAACATTTTCCTCATTTGTTATTCTATCCATTATATCCCCTAGTTCCGAAGTTCTACTTTCTACTAATTCCTCATAAATTGGCTTTGGAAGAGGCATTCTCCCTCCCCCTGCAATTGAATCTTTTCCTGAGTTATTACCTACACATACATACCAAGTTAGAAAAGCACCATGATCATCACTATCCATACCCCCTTCCATACTAACAAAAAATTCTGCACTTTCTTCTTTTCTAGCAACCTGAACCCGTTTTACAGCAGAGCTAAGTGTTTCCTTGGAAGACATAGGTTGTCTTAGAATTTCCTTATGATTGCTCATTTCGAGAGGAAAATATACTATGTTTTCAAAAAATGAACTAAAAGCTTCTTTTACTGCTTCAATTTTAACAGGGTTGGTAGAACAAATAACAACTTTCATCTATTTTCAGTCTCTAAATAATGATATCTTTTTTAAGCATGATGTACAAAGGTAGTTTAGGTGTTAAGGATGAATGAGTGTCATTACTGTAGAAACCCAGTACAATCTCATTGGAACTTTTGTCGTAAATGCGGTGCAAGATTGTTACATAAGGATGAACCAGAACTAATTGTAAAGTCCGAAGAAGTCATTGAAATTGCTAAGGTAGACCCTACTTCTCCCACTGGTATGATTTATGAACCATTGGAAGTTGAAGAAATTGAAGTGGATGAGAAGGAGGAGATAAAAGACTTAACTGATGATGAACTAGTAGAGAGAATAGCAGATGTCATAGTAAAGAGAGATGATTTTAACGCTCTTTTGAAAAAAAGAATTGATATCAATGCAGAAATCGATAAATTACTAGATAGGGTTAAGAATAAACTAGTTCCTAAAGATGAAGCATTACCCAGAATCAAGCAGTTAAAAGAAAATGTAGATTTAGTTATTTCTGAAGAAAACGAATTTGAAAACTTCTCTGCAATTTTGCCAATTGAAGAAATCATCGAAGATAGAAATAATGAACGCATGAAGCTCAAAAAGCTCTCTGGACTTAAAGGAGATAAAGCAGTTAGTAGAGCTACTTTAGAAGAAATGGAAACAAAGTTCAAGAAGAACATAGAAAATCTTACAACTAAACTTAATATCGAATTGGCTAAAATGCGCAAAACTTTTGATGCTCTAGAAAATAAGATGAAAACTTTACAAAGAGATTTAGAAGTTCTATATGTTAACTCACAAACTGGTGAGATTTCAGAAAAGAAATATGAGAAACATAAGTTAGAAAAATCAAAAGAAATTGATAAGATGAAGAAAGTAAGTAAAACTGTTGCTGAAATATTAGCAGAAGCAAGATAAACGGTGTCTAAAATGATATCTGATCCAATTCATGCAATAAATGAAAGAATTTCAATAATAGATGGTCCCTCTGGAGATGGGGGAGAACGTAATAGAGGATATCTGCTAGGTAAAGATTCCTTTGCAATAATCAACACCGGAAGAAGAGGAAGTATAGAAAACACATTTCTAGAAGCAATTTTCAATAAAGGAAAAGACGCAAAAGATGTAAAATTTATTTTCCTTACACATCCCTATCCTGACGTGATGGGTGGAGTGTACAAACTAAAGAAAATATTTCCTAATGCTCAAGTCGCCATTAATGAAAAATGCAAATCTCTAATGGATGACCCTAATAATTTGCTTAAAGAAGATAATTTCCATTTCACAAGAAAAGAGAAATTGTACTTTGCCGTTAAGAAGGATCCATTCGATGATCTAGATGCATTCAAACCAGATATTTATTTCAAAGATGGAGAAAAGTTTGAAATCGATGATACAAAGCTGATGGTGATTAATTTTGATGGAATATGCAAAGGTCATAGTATGTTTTTTGCAACTGCGGAAAGAACTATGTTTACTGGCGATGCACTCAATTTATATCCTGCTCTTTCTAGCAGCTATCTAATTGACTATTCGGGTTCTTATAAAGTATGGCTGAAAAACATCGAGTTTCTCGAAAAAGCAGAAATTTCCAAGATATGTCCTGCTCATGATAATTATCAGGAAAATCGGCATGTTATACCTTACGTAAATGATGTAAAGGAAGCATTTTATCAGTTTGAAAATCAACTAGAAATGGCAATGACAGAACAAAAGTTTCTGACTATGAACCAACTCATAGAAAGAGTTCATAATTCTCAAGGTATAGTTTGGTATCATCCATATTCTATATTAGCCCCAAAAACTAACATGACTGCACATCTGAATAAACTAATAGATGAAAATAAAGTTCAGAAAAATGAGAAATCTGACCCAATAACTTATACTTACATAGCACCAAAAGATGATGCATACTTCTAAGCAAATTAAGCTTAGAAGCTTTTTATTACATCTTCAGCTAATTTTAGTGGATTTTCTACTTTCTGTATAGACATTTGTGCAAAGGCCCTATTTCCCCCACCTTTATTTCCTGTAATTTCTAGAAGTTTCTTAATAACTTCATTTGCTGGAATACTTTCATCAGAAGACAAAATGTAAAGAATTTCATTCTTTCCTATTATAACTACAAGAAATCCTTCAATCATTTCTTTAGCAGCTGATAGAATTGCTTGACGATCTATTTCTGGTAATTCAAAGAAAATGCAAGATAATTTATTGATTGTTATCTTCCAATGTTGTAGATTACTGAAAATCATTTTCAACAATTTTACATTTCCTGATTGTAGGATATCGAAGTTGTTAAGTTTATTTTTTATCATCTCAACAAGTTTTTCATCTTTCTTTTGAGTTAGCTCTTCTAAAACAATCATCATTTTTCTTTGTTGATTTGCAAATGTAAGACCATATTGATCAACTAGAAGTTTGAGAGTATACACCTTGAGATTCTCTAGAATTATCCACTTAACTTCTGAAAGATTCTTCACATGAATACCTCCACAACAGACTAAATCAAATCCTTCATCTTCACCAAGTTGTATGAGTCTAACAGTTTCTTCATCTGAGGTCTTTCCTCTTGTCCTTTGTTTGAATTTCTTCTTATATTCCTCTTGATCTACAACGATCGAGTTGATTTCAGCTCCCGAATTTATAATGTCATTTGCTTGTTCTAATGCATTTAACACTTGTTCTAAAGATAATTTCATAGAAGTTTCAATATCGATTTTACCTTCCTCAAAATTTGCTTTTAGGGTTTTACATTGATAAAACTCTTCTAGAATATGAGATATGAGATGTTGGGAAGAATGTGCTTTCATAAACGAATATCTTCTTTCCCAATCTAATTTTAGAAGTACTTCTTCTCCTTCTTCAAATTTAATTTTTTCTTTAGATTCTATTTCGTGCCAGATTCCCTCTTTGTCTTTATAGACATCAATTATTGGAAATTCTTTATCAGTATAAATAATAGTACCTCTATCTGATAATTGTCCCCCTCCTCCTGGGTAGAAGAATTTCTGACTGAACTGTAACTCCTTTCCTCTAATTTTTGTTATTTTTCCTATCATTTCTTCTTGATATGGAATTTTCCAATATGCAGGGATTGAAATCTCTTTATCCATACATGAAGAAAACATGAAATAATAAAAAAAGTTGTGTTTGAAAGCTTCTCTTTAACAAAAGAGAAAAATGATTTTTATTTGTTTATTAATTTTGCTCCGTAATTTATACACAATGCATCTACTGCATTATTCGAGGTTTCGCAATAAATACAGAATCATTTAGAAATATGAAAGGAGTTTTTGTAGTATTATTCCAAAAATTTTTAACAAAACAATATTTCTTGTTTCTGATAGCTAATGAAAGCGAGGCTAGAGAAATTCTTTAACGCCAAAACATTTTGTGTTGTAGGTGCTTCAACTACTCCCAATAAACCTGGGAATGTAGTAGCATATAATTTTGTAAACTTCTTTCCTGGGAAAACATATCTTGTTAACCCAAAAGGTGGAGAGCTATATAATAATAAATTATACAAATCAGTTTTAGAGATAGATGATTCAATTGATGCAGCGTGCATTATCGTTCCTGCTCGATATGCTCCTTTGGCATTACAAGAATGTGGAAAAAAAGGTATAAAGAACATTATTGTTACAACTGGTGGTTTTAGCGAAATTGGGGATGAAGGAATTAAACTACAACAACAAATGTTAGATATTATGAAAGAGTTCGAAATTACTGTTATTGGACCAAATTGCTTGGGTTTATACTCACCAGCTCTTGGTTATGATACAATGTTTTTACCAGATAGTAAACTAAAAAGACCAACTAACGGGCCTGTATCAATATTCACTCAAAGTGGAGCTTTTGGTGCTGCTTTCATTGATCAGCTCTCTCGTTTGGGTTCTGGTAAATGGGTTTCCAAATTTATTTCATATGGAAATGCAAGTGATATTAACGAAACTGATTCTTTAGAATATGTTGGACAAGACCCTGATACAAAAATGATTATTATCTATTTGGAAGACTTCAAAAACGGCAGAGAATTCATGCAAAAAGCAAGAGAAATATCTCTAAAAAAACCTATTATGGGAATTAAAGCAAACCGTACTGAAACTGGTGCAAAAGCAGGAGCATCACATACTGCTGCATTATCAGCTAATGATGTAATAGTGGATGACTTACTAAATGACGCTGGTATAATCCGAGTAATAACATGGGATCAATTAGAAGATTGTGTTTTAGTATTTGGAACTCAACCTTTGCCATTAGGAAATAATGTAGCAATTGTAACAGATGGTGGTGGAGCTGGAGTAATGGCATCAGATATGGTTTCTGATTGTGGTCTTACACTTGCTAAGTTTTCAGCTGAAGTACAGAAGAAACTTGATGACACTTTTCCATCATTTTATTCAACTGGAAATCCAATTGACATAACTGGTAGTGCAACTGCAGAGGATTATCGAATTGCTTTAGAATCTGTTTATGATGATCCAAATGTAGATTCAATTGTTAACATCTGTATTCCAGTTATACCTGATTTAGATATAGAAGAATATATTAAAATTACAAAAGAATTAGCTAAAAGAAAAGAAAAACCCTTTGTAACAGCTTTAGTTGGAGGCGAAGAAGCAGATTATGCAACTGCAGAATTATTAAAGGATGATTTGCCTGCATTTGAAAGTCCTGGTAGAGCTGTCAGAGCTTTAGGTATGCTTACAGAGTATACTAAATATCTTCAAAAGCATAGTGTGGATCCAAAATCTATCAAAATGGAGGACTAAAAATGAGTGGAATAAAAGAAATACTTACAATAATCCAATCTGAGCAGAGGAAAGCTGTGCTAGAACATGAAGCAAAAATGATATTGAGAAAAATGGGTATAATTGTTCCTCCTTCTACTCTAGTGAAAACAAAAGAAGAAGCTATAGAAGCAGCTGCTAAATTTGGATATCCTGTAGTTATGAAGTTGATGTCGGTTGAAGTTATACATAAAACAGACTATGATGCAGTTGTATTAAATCTACGATCAGAAGAAGAAGTAAAATCAACATTTGATGATTTTATGAATAGATTCTCAAGTGTGGATGTTGCAGGTGTTCTTGTTGAAAAAATGGTTGGTAAAGGCCTTGAATTGATTATAGGAACAAATACTGATCCAACTTTTGGCCCTGTCATTCTATTTGGTGTAGGGGGAGTCATGGTTGAAGCAATCAAAGATGTGGTTTTTCGTTTGTGTCCAACAACTCAACCTCAAGCATTACAAGCTATTGAAGAAATCAAAGCAAGGGTTTTGTTAGACGGTTTCAGAGGAACGCCAAAGGTGAATAAAGAAGAACTTTCTAATTTGATTGTAAAACTTTCAGAATTAGCATGGGAATATAAGGAGTATATTGCAGAAATGGATATTAATCCAATAATTGCAAATGAGGATGGCTTATTCCCTGTAGATGCAAGAATAATTCTGAAGTAATTTTCTTCTTCTTTTCTTAAGTAAGTGAAAAAGCAATTGTGAAAAACTAAATTTCCTCAAAATACTCTTCTAGTTCCACTTCCTCTTCTTTTTCCTCAGCAGAGAACCTAATATCCAAGGAAGAAATGGTTTCTTTTAGTGTTTCAAGTACTTTAGCATCATCTTCATAGTGTTGGGAGTCGATGATTCTTTTGTAAATTTCTTCAGGAAGATCATCAAAATATCTAATGCCATAAGCTATGGCGTCTCTAACTCTAGGATCAGAATCATTTTCAAGAATTTTAATTACTCTTTCCATAGTATCTTTATCATTTAGATAAAGTATGCACAAAGCACCTGTTGCCCTTTCTAATGGAAAGCTACTTGTTAGCATTGTTACAAGGTTCTGAGATGTTTGAGCTTTTTCTCCTCGTTTTGTCAAAATCAAAGCAAGCCAAGTTTTTAGATATGGTGGAGATTTGTAAAATTTCTCATCTAAAGAAGGAATATCTAAATCTCTCCTGAGGAGTAGCTCTTTGAGTGCTGTATCTTTATTATCACCTGCTAAAGAGAGTAACAAAGTACCTAGTTTATCTTTTCTAAAAACAGCTATCAAAACTATTGGTATATAGAAAAGAGCAATTAAGGGATATACTCCTACTCTATTGTAGATTAAACCATTAACTGCATAGAAGAAGTAAAAAATTCCTCCAATCAATCCAGCTATTTTTAGGGGATATTGATAATTAAAATTACTTCTTATAATTGGATTCTTAACCCAGAGGTAACTCAATGAAAATGCGATGAACCCAATAGAAATAGGAACAGCTGTATACAGAAATACTGTTGTACCAATAACTGTTTGCTCAGTTATCGCTGTCGTTAGATACATAATACCAAAATATAGAGCTAAAGGAATTGTAGTTCCTAAAATCACGGTGGTCAATCTTCTTCTGATTGATTTTTCCTCAAGAAATTTAGTTTGCTTTTTCAATGTAGGAATCACAGATTCACCCATCTGGAGAGTTGCCTGAGTCATTGTTGACAACAAACCTGTAAAGCTTTGTTTTCCATATTTTTTCGTAATAAGTGAATTAACCACACCAACTAGAACAATGAAAATAATAAGCGAGAATAAAATACCTAAGTATGTAAAAATAAATTGCAATATTATTTCGATTACAAGCACTACTAAGAAGAATACAAATAAAACCAGTCCCTGATTTCTGATTGTCACATATGCTTTCCTAAAGAATGCTGCTGTGTCTCTGTAGAAAACCAGAGGATATGCAATCATTCCTGCTAAACCTGCATACTGTAACCCTTGCAAAGTTTTGATTAAGGTAGCTGATATATACGATTTCTCAGGAAAATCCCATTTTAAAATTATAAGAAACTCAACAATATTTGTGGTTTCATATCCAAATGCAAAACCAAGGAACAATATGATGATAGATAACTCAATTCTCCTGCTTAGGTGATAAACCATTATCGTTACAAATGCAATAAGCGAATAATATAGAATATCATTTAGTAAGGGTAAGAGCAGTGAATATGATTTAGTTTGAAATGCCTCGATTAAATATTGGGGCATTGAAAACTGTGATAATAAATAGAACATCAATAATGTAGATGTTGCAATAATAGCTACTCCATCTATCGTTCCAACTTTCTTGTTCATCGAATACATTATTCCAGAATAAAGAAGAGCAAATACTGCTGATGCTGCCAAAATAGAAGCTATAAGAATTATGTATTGATTTGTTGACTGCCAATCAACACCACCTCCTCCATTTCCAGGATCTCCTCCATTTGGATCCAAAGGATTCACAATGCCGGCAATTTTGTTAACAGCTGGTTCCAAGAAAGTATTATACAAGTAAGATAAACCAAAAACAAACGAAAGACCAAAAAATGCTACTTTGGTTATGTTGAATTTATTTTTAGCTATTTTTTTAGGTGTGTTAATTCTAATCCCAAGTTTCATTATATAATACACAGATAAACCTACAACTGCTAGTAAAGTTCCAACATAAAGTGAGATGTAAGAGTTTGGATTTATAGATTCACTTGCACCAAAGAGATCTTTAAAGAGATTTGCACCAATAAGAAAACTTACCAAAGCTCCTATAAGAATACCTAGAAGTTGCCCACCAAATTGAATAGTCCAATCCATAAAAACTAAGTCTCTTCCTAGAATTACACTAAATGATTCATATTGATCCTTTGGTAGAACACCTTTAGCTTTAAAATTCTTCCAAAATTTATTGAGGAATTGCCTTATTCTTGTAGAGAAGTTCTTCACTTGTTCGGGCTCTGGCAACGTCATTTTTAAACCTCAATATCACTTAATATTACATCAAACTGTGTTTTTCTTCTCCTTCTTGATTTTCTTAATCTTTTGGTAATTTTATAAATGATGAAAGATACTATCGCAACTGCTATTGCAATTCCAGTATAAACTATATTCCAATTTCTAGTTACTTCAATAAATAATTGATAAGAATTATCAAACTCGTAAAGCTCATATATTTGACTTTCAGAATCTGTAAAAATGGAAATGTTCCAAGCCTTCAGTCCGAATCCCTGAAACTCTTCAAAAATGATTGGGATTGTTTCCATTATGTCAAGCCCCCCTTCAATTTTTTTGTTGATTCTTATTGTATCATTGACAACTACACTTACCCAAAAAGGAGCAGAAGGTACTGAACCATTATTCTGAACTATAATATCCAATTGAAGTCTCCTGAATTCGGTAGGATTTGTTGGACTTACAATTACTTCTCTTACATTTAAATTGGGGAATCTATACCATGAAAATGTGGAAGTGTTATCGAAGTAAGATATTAGATTCAGTGGGAAAAGATTGTTAGCAGAACTGTTCCAAATTGCTGATTCTGGTGGTGAAGTTAGAAGAAAACCATGAAACGAACCATTCCCAATAATACCAAGAGAATTGTTCCAAATATAGGTTAATGAATCGCCAAGATTCTTTTCAACAAATCCTCCAATATCATAGTAAATAGTTCCATTATCTTCTGATATAACTGGAATTATCCAAGATTCTTCTCTATGAACAATGATACCTAATTCTTGATTTTTATAACTTAAAGCTGAATAATAAAATTCAGCATAAGTCATTTTTTCTGATGCCATGTACTGAATTGTTGCTTTATGAGACGTTCCATCAATAGTATAGTTGTACATTATTGTTAAAGAGAAATTAATATAGTTGCTAGTAATATTAAAATAAAATTCACCCGGGGCAAGACCACTATTAGGAAGCGTTACAACTCCATCTTCAGGTAAATTCGTTAGTGGATCATTCAGATTACTAGTTATAGGATGAATATCTTCTCCTTCGCCTATTGTAGATAAAGTTAGTTCAGTGTTACCTTGTAATAGGGGTATAGAGTCAATATCTTGAGCTGGATATCCAAAGTATCCCTTACCCCATAAAAAGCGAGGAATTGCCGTATAAGCAAATGATCCTTCAGCAGTTGAGAGAGAATAAAATACCACGCCTATGGGTCCATTTGCTTCTATTATTGTTCCTTTATGTACATCAAGTTCTAATGTATCACCAATAATTGGTAAATCATAAAATTCAGCTTCCTCTCCTGGATGTGAGACTGTGACATCGGTTAAGTTGATTCCAGCTACTATCATTGCTTTCATATTGTCATATTGACTTTGATACTGCTTCCCCCACATAGACATAACCAGAGGTGAGTATGAGAATGTATCATCAAAAGATGAATTACTAAATGGATGATACACGTTTATCTGAAGTGGTGCAAATGTTTGTATTAAAGACCCATTGGTCAGATTAGGTTCAAGCAAAGGGTTGATTATCAATGTTTCATTTGCATTTAATATGGTCTCATTGCCATGTTCTATGGATTCGAAACCGAAGATTATCGGAAGACCATCATAGAATGTATTGATTGTTATTAAAGTCGGAGCAAATGGTCCAGATTTTAGTACTAAAGGAATTCTATAATTCATATATAATCCTCCTGCGGAACCCCCACCACTTGTATCTGAACCTCCTCCATCTGGAGGGGGGATATCTCCTGAACTTGGACTCCCAGCAATTGCATACTCAAAAGTTGTAATGATGATGAAATTGCTTGAGGTTATGATTAACAGTAGAATAAATAGAGACTTGACTCGAACATATTTCATCTTACTAATCCTCTCCTCTTTGAACCAAAATAAGTAAGCAATAGTTTTTCTGTTAGAACAGTTGTTGGTGCATCTATCACTTCTATATTTAAACCTCTAACTTTTCGCTTAAATTCATTGATTTTTCTAATCTCGAGGCCAAGCTCATACATGAACTTCCCTCTTTCAAGTAAATTACTAAAATTTGCTGTTTTTATTTCTCCTGTTTCAGGATCTTGATATTTTACTTGTCTAGGGTTTTTAGGAAATAAAAATTCTTCAGGATCATGAATATGAAATAGTTTAAAATCGTGATGCTTAACATTGGCAACTTTGAACCCATCCATTGCTTCCTCAAGATTGCCGTGAAGGTCTGTAAGTATTATTATAATCGATCTTCTCTTCTGAGCTAAAGCAATTTCTTTTACAGTTTCACCTATATTTGTACTACCAAACGGAGCAATCTTCATCATTTCATTAAAAATATGATAAAGGTGTGTTTTTCCACCTCTAGCAGGAATATATTTGTGTATTTTTTCTGAGAAAGAAACCCATCCAAAATTATCTCTGTTATTCATAACAGTATATGCAAGTGTGGCTATTGCTTCTACTGCCATTTTAATTCTGGGATTTGGTTCACCCAATAACATAGAATAACTAGTATCTAGCATTAATATGACATTTGTATTCCTCTCCTGTTCATAGTCCCTAACTATCAATTTGAAAGGAACCCTGGATGAAGCATTCCAATCTACAAATCTGAGATCATCACCCTGAATATATTCTCTTAAATCTGCATATTCAGTACCAGGTCCTCGAAAGATGGATCGTCTATGTCCTTGAAGGAAGCTAGTAGTTTTCTCTTTGGCAAGAATCTCTAATCTCTTTAGCTTCTTCAGAGGTATTTTAACGCTCTCCTTTTTTTCTTTCACAGTTTTTGGTTCACCTGCTACTGACATTATTTCACCTTTGTTTTACAAGTTCTTCATAGATGTTTGCTGCAGATGTTAGGATAGTTTCACCTTGTTTCAAAACATAATTATCATCCCAAAGTAAACTGTCTACTACTTTAAAAACCTGAATTGCTTCCTTGTGTAATTTCTTATCCTCTTTAATTATATCTAAAACAAGATTATTTAGACCGACTAGAGATACAATGTTAACCTCCCCCTTGACAATTCTTGAGAGTATTTTTTGATAGGTTTGAATAATTTTTATAGATTCTTTTCCCTTCTTCTTAACCTTACCCATGTCAATAACTAGCGGTTCTTTCTCTTTTACTCTATCCTTCATTTCCTCTTCTAGAATCTCATCAAGTTCTTTATCTACACCTCTTGATATTCTAACCTTCTTTTTGATGAGTACTGAAATAAATGCAAATAATGGGAAGAGGTTATACATCCAACTTGGTTCATGAATTCCTTTCTTTTCCAAGTTTTTCGAAAAATATCTATTCAGAGATAAAACTACTACTAGAATGATAAGAAACAAGTTGCAAATAATCATCCATGAATAGGATGGATTATTGGCATTCATAAAAATCATTACTACCGCACTTAGGAAGAACCAAATCGCCATTGTGATGAAGATATATCCTTCTTTTTGCCAGAATAACCATACACCAAGAACGCTTGATATTATAGTAACAGCATAAAATATCAAAACCTGAGTCACAGTGATTCCTGACCAAAATGTGAAATAATATCCAACTAACATTAGTGTTGCAAACATTGTTGCTCCAATTGCAATCTGAAACATTTGTCTTGTTTGGCTCTCAAATTTGATATCCTGTCTTAGCTGTTGTCTATCAAGACTGCCTCTAAATTTTTCATAATTTTGATAAAGAACTGCAAACAAAAGTCCCCCTAGAAAGCCTATATTCAAGATTGAAATAAACTTTGTAGTTTCAATCAATGCTCCCGCATCTACTTCATATACTTCTAAGAATTTAGTAAATATATCTCCGTGGAAGGACATCGGTGCAAAGCTAATAATTAGTACAACATACATTAACCAAAATAGATTATTTGCAGAACCAATGAGATCTAGAACTAATGGTGGTTCAGCAACTGTCCACTCTGCTCCACTGAGAAATCTAGGCATTCGATCTTGAATATATTTTGCACGAATGATTCTTTCTAGAATTTCTGCACCAACAATTATTAATCCTATAATCGGTAATGCTATCCAAATGCCTAAACCATTTGAATTTGTTCCTAGAAGAAGTAAAAACAGATTTACTCCTGTAGCACTTGCAATGCTTTCTCCTGCTGCAGGAACTGTTGCTTGTAAGATTGAAAAGAGTATAACAATGAAGAATGGTGTGAGTTTGAGGAATGTGTACCAAATCTTTTCAAGCCTAACGCGAATTCCAACTCCTCTAGCCGTCTCTACTAATGTAGCATTTAACTCATAAGGATAGAGTTTTCGTGTGCCTTTTACTACTGCTCTAGATGTGCCTTTGAATACCCTTGTTCTCAGTCCAAATGACCTCATTAGAACATCCATCTTCTTCATGGATCTTTCAAGTGGAGTTGTAGTTTCTTCAGAACTCATTTTTCATCTTCTCCTTTCTTTTTTCTACCTTTCACCTTTTCATGGATTTTCGTATATGCTACAAAGATAGATGGTAGTGATATAATCCCAATAATTACAAGAAAAATGAATATCCACCTGACAAAAGTTTGTGGATCAGGAAAGCCTGGAAGATTGATTACAGGTAACGCTTTGCTTTTTTTAACTTCAATATATGGCTCATCTCCAGGGAATTGAGCAAAAAACTCCTGAGCAACAGGAACTCCAGTACTATTAGCAATAATTTTGATTGTAATATTGAATCTTTCTTCATCTGGTGGGAGAAATGTTTTATTAAATTCATAGGTTTGATCTATTTGTGTAAGATTCTGATTTATTATCTTTGAACCAGATGAGTGGGGAACTGGGTCTCCTGGATAATTAAATAAGAAAGAAACTAAAGTTAATGAGAGATTCTCACCTACTTCCAATCCTGTAGTTTTTATTATGACCGTTATATTTTCATATTGATTTTGTTGCCAAGTAAGAGGAGCTTGAGAAACGACCGTGAAATTAGTATTTTCATCTATTTCAAATGAATATGTGGGGGAAGTATACACACCTTCTTGCCCAACTGATTGATAAACTGGAAATATACTCGCGATAAGAAGCGATATCAACATAAAATAGAAGATTTTTGATTTGGTTTTCATTTTTGATCTTTTCTCCATTTTTCTATTTTTTCGATTAATTTCATTACGGATTCTAAATAATCTCGAGCTTGTTGTTTATTATAGTAGATTTGCTCATTACTTATCCAGCTGTTTGAAAGGGCTCCCCCTACTGAAAGAATCTCTAAAGTCTCAGTTATGAGGTTAGTAGGAATATATTGTCTGACAGTTCTCTCATGGATCTCTTCAGGCGCAGCTAGTAAGTTTACTGGTACAATTCTGCTAATATATCCTAATAATTCCCAGTACTCACCCAGCATTGCTTTCCATGGTTCTGATGCAGCATCTATTTCCTTAGCTCTATTCATAGCCTGTAATTGTATTTCTTCAACTGAAACAAGCATTTCATATTTTTGCTCCTCTTCTTGAATTTTTCTTAACATCCTTCTTCGAACAATAAAATATGTTAATAGAAAAGCTAGAATAGGTGCAATCAAACCTAATAAACTGATAAATATAAGATTTCTACTTAAAGAAGCCCTCTGTTCTTCAGATATTTTTGTTTCAACTCTGAAGTGTTCAAATCTAGCAGATTGATTTTCTATTGCTTCAATTACATCAATAAATGAATATGTAATCTGTGTTGAGAACAAGTCATGATAAGGGTCGATTTCTCTATCTTCATCAGTGAAAGTTACTTTTCTTCTACCTTCTGGAGTTTGACTTAGAGTTAGAATGCCTTCAGGTGATGCACTGTATAATATTGCCCCCTCTGGAACAATAACTGTAAATTTGATATCTGCCTTTGAATAAATTGGTGGTTGAGATTCTTCTTGCAATTCTGGATCAACGAATAATAACCAGAAATAATCAAGATATACTAAGATGTTGCTGTTGTTATAGTATGTATAAGGTCGTACTATTTCATACTCAATAAATCCTTGAAGATTTCTTATTACATATTTATCACTGAATTGTTGGTAAGATAGGGGGGCATGAAATTCATTGTATGCTCTGAATTCTAAAACCGAACCTGTATCGGCCCAAATACTGAAATTATCAACTGTAAAAGGTAATTCCATAATAACTGTCTCAAATGCAATTCCATCCGCTCCCAGTTCGATAGAGGATTCATACCTAATATCTCTTTCACCTGACATGATGGGAGTATATCCCTCGATTGTAACCATTTTATTATTTGCTACAACATCCATATCAGTTGTTATCTGCTGATTCGTATAAAGCGCTGGTGAGATTAAAAGTAAGATAAAGAAAGCATTGAAGAGCGATGATACTCTTTTCCGGGGGTCTATTTCAGCTTCAATATCTTTCAACATCTTTTTAGGCATACTTCGTGCTTCATTAAGCTTGGATTTGAATTTTCTTTTAGCTCTTAAATAACCAAAAAGTGCAGCAAATATGCTAATTGCTATCGCAATAAATGCAATAAGTTTGAAGTAAATTTGTAATAGATTTAACAAGCTCTCAACTTGTTCAATCTCTTGTTGTTGAGATTGGTTTTCGAACATCTGTTCTGTAAACTGTAGATAAATGGGATCAAAATTGTAAGTAATTTCATATGTCAACGGTTCATGGAATGGATCCATTGCTCTTTCTTCATAATCCCAAGTTATTCCAAATGAGTCACCCTCTTTAACAATTATTGCATTATCTGTGGGAGCAAAACTCACTAGACCAGCATCCTCGGGTAATAATTGTTTATTGTGATAGGTTACTGGAGCATATCTTTCATCTCCATCGGGTGTTAGATAACTGAATTGAGCCCAAAAGGTGTCAAATATTACAACAAAATTGGTATCAAGGAAATAATCAGGATAATAATTGCTCCTAATTCTATAATTTAAACCGGTTGTTCTTGGATACACCCTTATTCTGTCAGGTTCAAGTTCAAAGTCTTGACCTTCATTCATATCACCTAAACCGTCCCAAAAAGAGATTTCATACATATCGGAAGTATTCCCATAGATGGTAAGGTATCCACCAGGAGAGTTTAAGTCAACCCAATAGATATAGCCATCTGTTCTCATTGTATCGTTTTTGAAATAGTACTGATCTTTAGAAATTACGACAGTGAAATCAGTTTCTTGTGCGACCACATTATTGGTTTTAGCATTGATAATGTAGGTGCTTCCCCCCACTAACATGACCATTTCTAAACATATAACGAGTAGTAAGAAATACTTACGATTTAGCTTCATGTATCTCAATCTCTATTTTTGAATGCTTGGCGCGGGAGTATGCTTTAGAATCCTGTCAATAATTATCTCTGAAGTGGTCCCATCGAATTCATACTCAGGTTTAATGAGAACTCTGTGACGAAGAACATTCTTAGCAACTTTCTGAATATCGAGAGGATTAACATAATTTCTTCCATCCATAGCTGCTGATGCTTTGGCGGAGATGGTCATCCAAAGGCTAGCTCGGGGACTAGCACCCATGTAAACCTCTTCGCTTTCTCTAGTTAAAGTAACAATTCTAACAATATACTTTGAAAGTTCTTCAGATATACTAACTTCTTTTCTAACAATCTTTTGTAAAATTATTACTTCCTCAGCAGTCATTACTGGAACAATATCTTCTAGTTTATCATAAGAATCATATTCGCCAGTGAACCGATCAACTATCTCAGTTTCCTCGTCTTCTGTGGGATAGGAGACTAAAACCTTGAAAGCAAATCTGTCGATCTGGGCTTCAGGTAAAGGATACGTCCCCTCAGTTTCAATTGGATTCTGAGTCGCAAAAACTATGAATGGATCAGGCAGAGCTGTTGTTTGCTTTTCTATTGTTACTTGTTTTTCCTGCATGCTCTCTAACATCGCTGCTTGTGTTTTTGGTGGTGCTCTGTTAATCTCGTCTGCTAGTAGCAAGTTTGTAAATACCGGTCCTTCCTTGAAGTAAAAATCTCCCGTTTCTGGTTTATAGGCCATTACTCCTGTAACATCAGAAGGCATCAGATCTGGTGTGAATTGTATTCTTTTGAAATCTGCTGATATTGCTTTTGCAAGTGCTCTAACCATTAAGGTCTTTGCTATTCCTGGTACACCTTCAAGTAAAACGTGACCGTCTGCTAAAACAGCTGTAATCATCGCGTTAATTACTTCCTTTTGCCCTACAATCACTTTACTCATATTAGTGTAAATTTCATTAATTTTTGTTGAAATCGTTTTCAAACTAGTTTTTGAAGTCTTTGTGCTCTTTCGAGATTTGGTTTTCTCCTTAGAACTCATGTCTAACACTCCTTAAGATTATGTGACAAATTCCCTTATAAAAGTATTTTAATGATATAAATTAAAACTAGCGGAAAAACAAAAAAAATGTTTCTAGATTAAGTTGCTTCCTCAACTTTTTCTTTTTCACCATCTATTTGTACAGTTTCCTCCCATTCTTCATCAAATGTCCACTGAGAAAGAGATATTGTAAAAGTTGCATCAGTTGATCCTGGACATTCTATCCTAACTGTCAAATGATCCTTGGAAACTTCCTCTATTTCTGGATGTAAACAATTTTCTTCAAGGATATCCATTAAAGCAGCTACATATGTATTGGAGATAGTATTGATACTTTCTTCTTGTATTTTTAAACCCACTTCATCCAGCTTATAGCAAGTTTTTCTACCTACGCTAAATTTTGATATTAAATTAGCTAGCACCATTCTATCTGTGTGATGACGAACTGTGTCATGATGAATTCCTAAGGATTTAGCTATTAGGGTTTGATGACATCCTTCATTATTCAAAATGTAGGCAAAGATTTTCCTTGCTGTAGAATGCTTGAGAACAACAAAGGCTTTTTCGACATCTTCAGAACGTAAAGTTCTCGAAAAATAAACTCTTTTTCCACCAAATTTAGTAGATTTAATAAGCATAGATTCTTCTAGCTTTCTTAAATGCCAATTAATAGTACCATGCGGTGCAGTTAAAGCACTAGATAATTCAAAAAAATATGCCCCTGGAGTCTCACACACAAGACGGTAAATCTCTCTACGCAATGGATGGAGCAGCAAAGTGAGACGTTTTTCCTTTACTCTCCGTCGAACCAACTATGGTTCGCTCCTCTAGGCAGTTAAGGCATCAACTTCGACACTCGAAACGCCTTCGATTCTCTCAAGTTCATCCTTAATTTGGTCAATGCTGACTTCTTTAAGTTCATCAGAATCTATGTACCCCTCGTAAACGCAGGCAGATTGGGTAAAACATAAACCTGTGCTATAAAGCGTCTTAATGCCGAGTCTGATGAAGATGGATCCCATTTTACGAAGGAAATCTGGAGAGAGTTTTCCGATGTTGATATTAATCTTGGCTACTTCATTAGTACTTGTTGGAATAATCCTAATAATTCTTGTATTAGGTGCTAAGATAAGTACTGCAAATGTTTTGCCATCTGGTTTAAGGGCTGATAAGAATTCTTCTGGTAGTTCAATTGGCTTTTCAGCCTCTAATTTCACCATCTTTGCGATCGTTACTGATTGCTTTTCGCTGCTCATTTTTTTTATTCTCCATCTATAACTATTATTGATTACTTTATGTAACTACAATATTAAATACTTTATGCCTTTCTTAAATACTTTACGCTACTGCGTGTGACAATAAGCTATTTTGTTTTTATAATCAATTGATTAACTCAAAGAATTTTATTCAAATTTTAGTGAGCTCTTATCTGCATTTAAACCATAAATTTTAATATCACTCACACACTCTTTCCAACATTAATTACGAGGTAGGCCAATATGAGTGAAGATGCTCCAAAAACAAACTCTGATTCTTCTACTGAGAGCGAAGAGGGTTTATATAAACTTCCTCATCCAAACTTATCTCTTATTGGTATTTTGATATCAACTTTCTTTTTACGTGTAGCATTTGGTAGTACTACTGTTTTAATGCCAATCTTCATTTGGGAGCACTTGGGTATGGAGGGTTGGGCAGCCAATATTTCTGTGATTGTAGTTGAAATAACCTATGCACTTGCTGTTATTTTTAGTTCAGGGTATTTTGGTTTCAAATCAGATACTTCAGATGCTAAAAGGTGGATTTTATTCGGTACTGCAGCTGGAGGGTTGATTCTAGGTGGCTATGGAATTTGCGCATTAAATTGGCTCGGATGGATAGGAATAATTCCCTTAACAAATGGGTTACTGATTTTTGGTATGAGTCTTTATCATTTCCTTCATGGTTTAGCTGGGTCGTGTAAAGTAAATGCTTCTTACGGTTACATCTCTAGATTCTCTGTTTATGAAAACCGAGCAACTAGGATTGGATTTTATAATGTTGCTGTTACTGGTGGTCGTTCAGTTGGTGTTATCCTTGCTGGATTACTTTATGATAAAATTGTGGGGATTGATGAGAAAGTTAGATTGTATAGAGGTAAAAACAGAATTGTTTTTGGACTTGATGAAATTACAGCAAGTCAATTCATTAATTTCTGGGATCCAGTAAATCCAGGAAGATTAGCATATATTTATCTTCTTTTTGGTTTCGCGATAATTATATCGGCTGTTGTTGTTTACTTCATGATTGATAAAACTAAATCAGTTGTAAAGGAAGAAAAGTACAGTGTAAAGAAAGAATTAGCCACATCTTGGCGAATGATGACAAATAAACGCAGACGAGGAATTATTTTACCTTTACTTGGGACGGCATCAATTATAGGAGTGTTAAACAATTGGGGTTTCCTAATTTTATCAATTGAGTCCACGCCAGGTACTGCTAGTTATGCAACAGTAGGGATAACTCTCGCTATGGGGGTTCCAATGGCTTTATGGGGTTGGGTTGCAGATAAAATTGGAAGAAAGAAAACCTTAGTTATTGGAGTAATAGGTTTGATTTTGCTTGTAGGAGGAATAGGGGTTGCTTTCTTTACAAACCTTCTAACAGGAGGTCAGGCTTGGAACGATCCTTCTTCTAAATTCGATCCCAAAGGTCTTTATAGCAATGTTTGGATTCTGATAATACTTGGATTGGCAGTTTTGATGGCATCAGCATATTTTCCAGCAATCAGTGGAAGGCTTGGCGATAGTAGTTCATTAGATATAAAAAATGGCGTTTCAAAAACAGAAGTTGAATTAGAAAAACAAGTTGAATTCCACGGTGCAACTATGAGCATTCAACAAACCATTATGTCTATAAGTGAAATTATTGGGATTATTCTTGGTGGGTTGGCATTATTAGTTGTTTTTGCCGTATCAGGAGTCAGTGATAATTTTGCATACAATATAGTAGGTATTTTAGTACCTATCACCATTCTTCTAATACTAACATCTATATTCACATTTCTTTGGCCAGCAGAAGATGAATTTGTTGAAAAAGTAAAGGTAAGGCGAAGAAATAAAGATCGACTAGATAAGAAAAAAGAGAACTGAAAAACTTCCTTACCATCACTTTTTTAACCTAGTAAAATTGGCTGTCAAATAATGAAGAATACATGGCTGTTTCTTAATCAGATGTCTTTTGATGCTGCAAAAATTGATTCTGACACTACAGTGATTTTGGGATTTTCTGGTTATGGATCAGTTGGAACAACTGTTCTTAATCATATTGTGGAAGTACTTAAGGTTGAATCA
This sequence comes from Candidatus Heimdallarchaeota archaeon, assembly GCA_030608385.1. GTDB lineage: Archaea > Asgardarchaeota > Heimdallarchaeia > Heimdallarchaeales > Heimdallarchaeaceae > UBA460. Next base: position 3,099 of record JAUWEG010000019.1, on the reverse strand, counting down.
ATTGGTTTTTGGGGAAACCTTAGTTGGTTTCATAAAGGAAACCTGGAATCACCTATAACTATGTATGAACTTGATGTAAAGTCTGAAGATCCAAAAGAAAAGTTTGTACTAGTAACTTCTAGATTGCCTATACCAGTTGTTGGTTATAACGCTCTTCCTGATGCTTTTTGGAAATGGATAACACAAGAGATCCTGTCTTGGGAAGCGAAGCGCTACATCATAATAGGTGGATTAAGAGAAGATGTTCGTAATTCTTCTGATGATTCTTGGGTAACTCTGATTCCAACTAAAAAATATTCAGAACTCTTTGGTACTAAGAGAACTTTCAGAGATGATTTATCAATCAAAGGTCCAATAAGTTTCCTTCTTGCTGAAGGAACCGCGTATAGATTTCCTGTCCTAAGTATTCTTTCTTATTGTAATACATATGAAGTCGATTTAGATGCATCTTTATTAGCCCTAAAGGAATTGGAAATACTATTAAAATTAGTTTTAGAATCAAAGGAAATACAAGAATTTGATTATTCATTCCTCGAAAGCAGCTTTGACTTCATCCAAGAAGATTCGTCTTTTGATGAAGAATTTGATGAAGAGTTTGATGAAGATTACAAAGAAGAATACGAGGAAGAGTTTGATGAAGATTTCAAAAATCTAAATGAACGCGATAAATCATCAAAGTCTAACAAAACATTTTCCTTTAGCTCAAATTCAACTTTTTCTGAAAACAAAAATGAAAGAGACGATTTGGAGAAATACAAATAATCAAATTATGATTTCCGTATAATCTTCTATTTCTTCTATTGAAATAGCATTGACTGGGCAAACACTAACACAAATCCCACATGTTTTGCAATATATATTGTTCACCTTAACCTTTCCATTATCTCTGTAGATTGTTCCCTCGGGACAATGAAACAAGCATTTGAGACACTCAATGCATTTTTCTTGATTAACTACAGCTTTTTCTTTGCTCCACGTTCCAGTTTTCCTGCGTTTTGCAGCCCCCGGACCTATTTTTTGTCCATTTTGGAGAACTATTTTTGGAAGAATTGTTCCTAAAGGAAGTTCATCTACTGTTGGTCTCCATGGGCGCAAATCAGCATAAGTTTTACCTGCTTTTGAGACTCCGATTATAGTTTCGTTATATGCAATTCGAGCGATTTCAACATTTTTTCTTGCTATTTTTTCTCCTAATCTTTTGTTGAAAACTGAATAAATTCCCTTCTCAAGATTTTCCAACGATATTATACCAGCACTCTTTACTAAAGCACCCAACATTGCTGTGTTTGTTATTGGTTCATCAAGGATATCTTGTGCAATTTTTGTAGCTCCAACAACCCCTACATTTATGGATTTAGACAAAATAATCTGTTCTGGCTTTTTTGTTGAATTTAAAACAACCATACCTTCAGTTTTTAATCCATCGACAATATCAATTAACTCTGGAATATCTTCATTAAGAACAACAACAATATCTGGGGTGTAGATTTGGGTTCTTCTGAAGATTTTTCTATCATTAATACGTGCAAATGCTAGAACAAGTGATCCTCTTCTCTCAGCACCAAAAGAAGGAAAAGAAACTGCATATTTTCCTTCATAGAATGCAGCCTTAGCCAAAGCCCTTGATGCTAAAACTGAGCCTGATCCTCCTCGCCCATGGAATCTTATTTCTAGCATAAAATGTCACTAATCATCGAATGCTTAGGGACGTAATAAAATTATTGGAATAACATTAAATATCATCCGTTTTTATTTTCAAAAATTGTACTAGTTAACCATTCATTAAATTCTGTTGCAATTGAGACATTATCCTCTTTTGTCTTTTTTATTCTCTTCAGTTTTTCCTCTCGTTTCTGTTTTTCAAGAAATAAAGGTATTATTCTTGATAAGTCTACAGCATAAAGATCAAAGAGAAAAACAATTGGTTCAAAGTATTTTTCTAGAAACTTCTCGAATTCATCAAAGTTAACCATTAGCTGTTTATGTATCTTTCTTAACACAATAAAATTAATTATTGTAGCAGTTTTTAGTTTTAACCTTGAATCCTTTGCATTTAGGTTTTTCAGGTTTATAGCAAAAGCTAACAAGAATGATTTTTCATTGATTTTTGTTGATGCCAATCCCTTTATTTCTTGGTTTTGCATGATTCCCATTAATGTAGGATAAGTTGTAAGCATTGTTTCTAGTTTTATATCATCTAAATCTGAAGCGAAAATCTCAAACCCACTATCAGCAAAATATACAATGGCAAAGCCTTCCCTTTCTATATTTTCAGTATTCTGTAACGTGGTCAATTTGAGTCATAATATTTCATTCACTATGTTATAAAAACCCCAATTTAAGAAAAATCTGGACTGGATTGTTAGTAAATTATAAAAACACAAACTATAATTTAGATGTAATGGAACAAGAATTAGCTAAGATGATGAAGAAATTCAAAAATTCTCCCGATTTTGCTAAATTTGAGTTATTGGATAAATTAGGAAATGAACAAAAAAGTCAGAATTTAGTAGATTTTCTTATCCAGGTAGGAGAGAATGACAAATACTATAAAATTCGCATTAAAGCTATAATGACGGTCAAAAGATTTGAAGATAGTGAAATAGCGCAAAAATTGAGTGAGCTTTATGCTTATGAAAGAGATAGAAACGTTAGATTAGCTATAACTGAATCACTTGGTGACATGTCTACTTCGGATACTGATAAGATGCTTCTGAATATTGCAAAAAATGATTTAAACGATGTTGTTAGATCTGCTGCCATTAGGAAATTGCACGAAAGAAAGAAACTAAAAAAAGCCGAAATGAGAAAATTAATCTTGGAAACCATCAAGAATGACTACGATGCATATCCTAGGCAAATTGCTCTAAGTATAATACCTAAATATGCTAATCAAACCGTTTATGCTTCTTTAAAAACTATTTTTGATGAAGAGACAAAATTCAAAATGCGTTCTTTGTTATACAAAACTTTGGTGGAGGTAGCTACTAAACTAGATAAAGAAATTGATGTGGATGAACCTTCTAAGCCCAAGGAAGAACCTATTAAGAAAAGAAAGCGAAGAAAGAAAAAGAAAGACAAAGAAGCTGAAGAGCATTT
>JAUWEG010000171.1 GCA_030608385.1 Candidatus Heimdallarchaeota archaeon | reverse complement strand
TATTCTCTCTCTAATCACCTTGGCATAAGTATTAAAGAAAAAACCATATGGAACAATGAAAATTAATTCTCCTCCTTCTTTCAACAATTCAATAGATTTCAAAATGAATGCATAGTAAATATCTGACTCTTTATTTCCTACGATTCTTACAACTTTTGATCTACTATATCTGGGAAGAGAATTATAATGAGTATAAGGAGGATTACCTATTATGAGATCATATTCCTTTAGATTTAGCCAATCTAAGTAATCATCATTGTAAAGCTGGATATTCGGGAACTTCTTCAAACAGAATTCATATAAGTCTTTACTAAGTTCAATTCCCTCTACATTTTTAAATCATGCTTCTTGAAGACCTTTGAGGAAGATTCCCTTTCCGCAGCCTGTATCAAGAATAGATATATTCTTCTGAATTTTTTTGTTTTCCGAAATGAGTGAAATCATTAATTTTGCTATATCCTTAGGTGTTTGAACAAAAGCTATGGCATCATTCATCTGCAGAATTCACTCACTAGCTTGCTATTGCTTTACATTTAAAAATTCTTGGTAGAATTAAGTGGGTTCTTAACCACTTGAAACTCAAATATCTATTTGTTCTAATAAATCTTCAATTTTGTTTGGTAAAGTAGAAACAAATTTTGTTACAACTGGGGGGATTTCTTTAATTCTGTTTGCTAATGCCATCGACCACATTCTTATCTCTGAACTGACTTCTGTATCGATTACAGCAACAATTCCATTCTTTATAGCCTGAAGAGTTATACAAAAATCTTCATAGTTAACATCTTTCAGTCTGCCAATATCCTTTCCATCAAGAATACTTTCAGCAAATTGAGTAATTGCCATTAACAATCCAGATAATAGAAGATCATTAGCTTTAAGTTTTTCTTTCAGTTTTGAAAATACTGGAATACCGCTATCAGAGATTACTAGTACTCCAAGAATTTCTACATCTTTTTGTTTAGTTTGCATCATTTTCAGTGATAATAGCGATTTAAACTGAGGTAAAATATATTCAATAACATTCTTTCCTTTAACATCTAACTGACCAGTATCTCTAGCTTTTACAATACTTTCCTCAATTCTATTCAAATCAGAAGTTAATCCTTCTAGATCAATGTTTTTTCCAATCTCTTTTGCATCAATTAAGTCTTTGATTGCTTCCTCATATTCACCATTGATAGAGGATAAAACAGCACAAATCATTAGACTTGTAGTCAATATTTGATTATGATTGTTTTCTACAGCTAGTTGTTTAACAGTATCTATATATGACAATGCAAGATTATAAGATTCATAATCTTCCAACATTCTATAATACCACAGATAAGCAACTGAAAGCTGAATGTTACAATAGAGAATAAGCTCTATATCCTTAGTCAATTTTGATTGTTTCAATGATGATTGAAGGTAAGTTACAGCATTAGATAGATTATGATTGAGCATTTCATAGAAACCTCTTAAATAATCTACTCTAGCGTTAATTGAAGGAGTTTCTAATTCTTTAGATAAGCTTCTTAATTCCTTTAGATATTTACTTGCTGCTGTAAGATTTTCTGTTCTCAAATAGTAATGAATCAATTCATACATAATGAAAGCTTTATGCATCGATTTCTCTTTTTTCTGAATTTCATAAGCGCGTAAGAAGGATTCTTCTGCTCTATCATCTCCAAGAAGATAGTACATATTTCCAATCTCGGTTAGATACAGGTAAGGCCATTGACCAGTTGATTCCTTGTAAAGATTAATTGCCCTCTCCATCATAACTTTAGCTTTATGTGTCTTTCCAACAGTAAGATAAACTTCTGCAAGATTACCAACAGCAATTGACAATCTATAATCATCATGAAACTTTTCGTGAACTTTAACTAATTCCTCAAAACTAGCCATTGCTTCAATGTTATTACCCATAAAACTATGTTTAGAACCTTTGACATTTAGGAAACTGGTGTAGACTTTATAGAACCTGAATTTCTTAATATAAGGATCAACAAACGAAACAATCTCATCAAAATCTACATCTACTCCAGAATGCAGAAACCACCAGAGAGAGTTCATTAAAGCTTCCAGTAAACCAAATTGTTCGATTAGATTTTCAGTTTCTGGAATCCTTTTTCTAACTTTCTTATAGATTTCCTTAACCTCTGCAATGTCGCCTTGTTGACCATATATCCAGGAGTGAATCTCAGCTATATTAGCATCCATTTCTTCATTAAAGTCCTCATATTCCCTTATTACTGAGGAGAGTTTTTTGATTTTTTCAAATGATTCCAAATAATTTGTTGGATTCTCTTCAAAATAAGCCACAAAAATTTCGATGTATGGGTGTTTTATCTGTTTCAAAAGTTGTATAAATTTTTCGTCAGCTTTCATTTTTTGAGTAATATAACAACATAAAGAAGCTAATTCAAATTTTTCTGTTTCTCCGTAATCATTTGGTTTTTTGAGTACTTTTTCTAATGCGGAAATAGCTCCTATTCTCAGCTTCTCATTCGGATTTTGGTCTTCTTGATCTTCCACTAATTCCTTAATCATTACTTGTAAGGGATTTGAAAATCTAGAAACCATGCACTCAAAAATATCTTGCATTATATTCTGTGGATTATTAATTTCATTTAAGGGTTAGCTTATTACTAAGTTAGGTATCGGAACAAAAAAGGGAAGATTTTCACCAGAGTAAATAATTTTGAAAAAAGAAAAAGAATTTAAATTAAACTGAAAACTCATTATAAAGAAATAACAGAGGAATAATAATGTCTGTTGAGGAACATAGAGATATTGCTAAGCAAAAAATGAAGGGAAAGTGTGGAGTATATAGACTGTGTGATGGAGGGGACAACAAAATCTGTCAGGGTCACAGCTATGGTTCTCCTATAGGTTTTGGAGGAGTTGGCTCTGGAGCAGCTTTTAAAAATAATGTCAGTGCTTTAGCTCATCTTAATCTTAAGATGAGAGTTATTGGTGAGGATTACACTCCCGATACAAGCCATGATTTTTTTGGTCATAAAATAACTATGCCAATTATGGGAGCATCAATTACAGGTGTTAATTCTTTTGGTGGTGATAGCGTTATAACTGAACCGGAATTCTGCAATGCAACTGTTTTAGGCGCAAAACAAGCTGGGACAATTGGTTGGCGGGGAGATACTTTTACTTATGATTGGGATTTTATGCCATGTTATGATGCTATTTGTAAAACTGCAGAAGGTTGGGGCGTTAAAATCAGCAAACCTAGAGATCAAGAAACCTTGAAAAAAGTCTTCAAAATGTATGAAGAAGGTGGAGCTTTAGCTGTGGGGATTGATGTAGATGGATGTGGAAGCACAATCATGGCAGCTTATAACAAACCAGTTTTTCGTAAATCAATTGATGATATAAAAGAACTAGTTAAATCATCAAAACTTCCTTTCATAGTCAAAGGAATAATGTCTGCTGAAGATGCTGAAGCATCTGTAGAAGCTGGTGTTTCAGCTGTAGTTGTTTCAAACCACGGAGGAAGAGTTCTTGATCACACAGTAGGAACTGCGGATGCTTTATTTGATGTTGTAGATGCTGTTAAGGGTAAAACAACAATTATTGCAGATGGTGGAGTAAGAACTGGTTATGATGTTCTTAAAATGCTTGCAATTGGAGCTGATTCAGTATTATTTGGACGCGATATTGTTAGAGCAGCTGTTGGTGGAATAGCTGAAGGTGTGAAAGTTTTCTTTGAATTACAGCAAAAAACTCTGGTAAAAGCAATGAAAATGACCGGTGCGGCTAAATTAGAAGATATTTCCAGAGACATAATCTACAGTTAATTTGTTCTGTTACTTTGACAGAATTTCTTTTACTTTTTCAATTGAAATAGCTTCTTTCTTGTTACTATCTCTACCAATTATAGTTGTTGCTTTTAGTAGGGAGTTGATTATAGCTTCTTCAGTTGTTTCGATTACAGCTCTAAGTAAATCTCTGAAAACCTTTGTATTTTCATTTACTATTGTCATTCTCTTGGTTTTTTCTTTATTATCATGGTCGATTTTATTTTCAGTTGAGAAAACAATTGCGATATCACCAGAACCTTGAGAACCGTAGCTTCCAGTATTAGCAAGTCCTAAAGGTGTCCTCTTTGCTAATCTTTTCAGTTGTCTAGCATTTAATGGGGCATTAGTGGCAATTACAATTATTATCGAACCATCATCTTTTTCTGATATCTCTTCTTTCTCACTTTCCTCAATAAACTTAGCAAAATTATGACCTAAAATCATCAAATCATTTTTTTTACCAAAATTAGTTAATACAAGAGTTCCTAGAATATATTCTATTTCTTCATTTTTAATAACTCTAGATGAACTTCCAATTCCTCCCTTAAATCCAAGAGCAGACATACCTGTTCCTGCTCCCACAGATCCTTCTTCAAAATCAGTAGAAGCGTTTTTTATCGCATCAAGGACATGAATCTTTTGAACATGTCTTCCTTGAATATCATTCAAATATCCATCATGACATTCTCCTACTACAATATTTATTGTAGAAGTTTTTATTCCAATATCAGGATTCTCCTCAAGATGGTAATCTAATAGAGCATCAGTAACTTTGGGTATGCTCAGTGTATTAGTTAAACCAATATAGGATTCAATATTTCCTAGCTCCTCAACTTGAACTAAACCAATTGTTTTTCCATACCCATTAAAGACATATGAACTCGCTCTAACCTTATCACGATAGATATTCCCCGAGTGAGGTTTTACTATTGTTACACCTGTTCTAATGGGTCCAAAACCTGGTTTCAATTCACCTTCTCCAGCAATTATTGTACTATGTCCAACTGTAACATCAGGTACATCTGCTATAGAATTTTTCTCCCCTCTCTCTAAAGTTCCTACTTGGAATCCCAATTCATGAAGTTTAGACCTTTTGTTGTCCATATCTTCTACCCTAGCTTGAAATTAAAAGTAGATTTACATTAAGTTTTTGTTATCTATGAATAGAGAAAAGTCTCCATTACCAACTTTTCATG
>JAUWEG010000086.1 GCA_030608385.1 Candidatus Heimdallarchaeota archaeon | reverse complement strand
CCAAAAAGGATTATCAAACATTCTTCTCAACAAAACGATTTGGCCTGTATGGGCCATTATATGTAAAGAAATTCTGTGAATTAAGTCAGATAACTTCTCACTAGCATCATCATGAGGTTTTTTGTTAAACTCATTGGGGGGAAGTTTCTCAAGTAATTGAAAATATTTTGAAGATATTTCTATATAACTATCTAACAGCTTTTGAAATGAAAAAGGATACTCCACAATGTGATCTTTTGAAACATTATACGCATAGTAATCTCTTTCTTCTAAGGAAAATATTCTTTCACCAGTATGATATGATAGAAAATAGTCCATGTGTAAAATACAATGTCCTACAATCCAAGCTATATGGTTTACATCCTTTTGTATTTGTTTAGTAACAATGCTTGGATCTATATTCTTAATTGACATAAGAAAATTTATGTCAACAATTTTTAATTCTTTAATTATAGAATTAATAGGTTTCATATGTATCATTCTTATAACAATATGAAGCTTAATTAGCTTTTTTGTTAGCATCCTTTCATTTTCTTTATTAGCTCAATTCATCTCCAATCAAAATAAAAAGATTCAACCTTTTCAGGAATTGGTACATTATTCAAATTGAAGAGATCTAAGTTGATTTTTTTACTGAAAAAGAAGAACTTAGCTTTTTTCAAGGGTTTCATATCAAAATAAGGAATATATGGGGTTTGCAATCCTATCCATCCACGTTCTTTGGATGTTTGACTCAGATAATTTGCTAAATTACTAGCTTCTTTTGTGTTCAACCTATGTATATGAACCATATCTAACCATCCAAAAGGGATTTTGTTTCTGAAACCAGCAAGATAAAATTCCCAAGCTAGCATAAATCCTTTGATTTTGCCCTCATTATCTTCGTGAACAACACAATTGACATTAGAATTCTTGAGCATCCATTTGAAATCCTCCAGCTCAGGTACTATCGCTAATTGATTTCGTTTCACTTGCTCTTGAATGATTTCAAACATATCCAATATATCTTTCTCCTGATGTTGTCTGATTTGGTTGGAGTTGATAGTTTTGACTTTTGTATACAATTTGAACACTAGTTTTTCGTACCATCGTAGTTTAACCACAGTAGCAACTTTATCTACATCAAAAGCTTTGATTACAAATTTAGTTAGGGTAACTACTCTTTGTAAGGGGATTTCATTTTCTCTAGATACAGAAGTAGAAACATCTATTCCATGTTGCTCAGGCTCATGAAGAGAAAATCCCCCATCATAACCTTTGGCTAGGCCAGTTTCAAATAACTTCTTCCCCATACTTTTAGCTAAGCCTTTTTTCTGATGTTGAGAATGAACACATAACCATGAGGGTACTGCAAATTTGTAAACTTTACCCATAATAGAAAGATTTCGAGGAATAGAGCCTAAGAACCCTACAAATTGTCCTGTGGGTTTGTGAATAGCTCTGACAAAAAGGTCCTTATCAATGGAAGGAGCTCCATACATTATGTTAAACGTTTCCTCTGAAAAGGCAATAGATGCCCCTTCTACTAATGCATTTTCATCATTTGTGAAAACTTGAGTGATTAGCTTCGAAAACTCATCAAATTTTTCTCTATCAATTGTGAACTGTTCTATTACGTAGTCTTCATGATCTATGTTTTTCAAAAGATTAGCCCCATAACATGATTTTTGAATATATTTTCCTCATAACTTCTAGGAATATATAAAGATTTCATTGAAAAAACATTCTAAGAAGTAATAAAAATGACCCTTCTGTCAATTATACTGGCCAAGGGTATTGTTTGCAAAAACATGCAAAAGAAAGAACTAATCTGTAAATGCTTCCAAAGAAACTGGGACTTATTTTATCCTTTACAAAAGTTAATAATTTGTTATTCTTCTTTATTGATTGTGAAACCTAAATCCAAAAAGCTTCTTAGAGCTCTGTTTATATCAATTGTTTTTCTTGGATTGAACATAGAAGGTTTCATTTCACAATCTAATGTAAAACTGAGTAGTAATGATAGTTTGTTTGGAACTTATGCTGCAAAAACGCTTTTCTTTAATGAAACGACTGCTTATAATTTTATTGAAACACAATTAAGTTTTGGTCCCAGGGTTCCAGGAACTCTATCACATGATGAGTGTGCTGATTGGATAAGAGACGAGCTTGTTGATATTACAGACAATACAATGACTCACAACTTCACAATACAAAAATACAGCGAACCAACTTACCAATGCCAGAACATCTTAGGAAAAATTAACCCAACAAAAGAGAATATAGTCATTTTCGGTGCTCATTGGGATTCAAGAAATGTTGCAGAGAAAGATACTGAAAATCAAAGTTCACCAATTCCTGGAGCAAATGATGGTGGATCCGGTGTAGCAGTATTATTGGAATTGGCTAGAGTATTATATGCTTACAAAGATGAATTAGACTGTCAGGTCTGGTTTCTTTATATTGATGCAGAAGATCAAGGTTATTCGAGAGGAATGTATGGATTGGAAGGGTGGTACTGGTCAGAAGGTTCGTTAGCTTTTGTTGCTGAATTAGACAATTATTATAATTCTTCAGTAGAACTGTTTGAATGTTTTATACTTCTAGACATGGTCGGTGGAAGTAACCTTCAATTTATCAAAGAGTTTCGATCAGACGAAGCATTACATGATAGTATCTTTGATGAAGGTGTAAAACTTGGATATTATGAGGCATTCCCAAGCAGACCTAAGGTGATGGCTATTACAGATGACCATGTGGCTTTTGATAATTATGGGATATCTGTAATTGATCTAATTATCGATTTTGTAGAAGGTGATTGGACTTACCATCACACTCATTCTGATGACTTGAGCAACATCGATATAGAAAGTTTGTTGATAACTGGACTAACATTGGAATCTTTTATGAAAACCTATTACACTCTTAATCAAAATAAAGATTGGAGAAACACTGATTTACCTACATCAGTTTATCTCTCTATTACTGTTAGTTCTCTATTTCTAGTGGGTCTACTTGTTAATTTTATTTTGAAAAGAAAACTAAGATTAAAAAGTGCAAACTAGGAATTTAGATATCTATAGGCTATAAGTAAATACAATTTAGTTACATCTTTTAAAGTACTCAAATCTGTATATTCGTTAGCATTATGAGCATTTCTTCCTCCAGGACCAAATACAAAGATATCTTTCATTCCAGCTTCTCTCATATTACCTCCATCAGAAAAACCTGTGTTGAAGTGAAACAAAGGACTTGTCTCATAAACAGCTTCAAATGAGTTCTGAATTATCTTCCCAAACTCTGTATTAGGATCTGTAGCAGAGCCTTCACCAACAGTTATTATTGAAAGAGTCACATCAGTTGGTTCATCTTTGAACTTAGAATTTTCATGTTGAAGATTATTGTAACCCTCTGGCAATTCTATACGATATTTTAATTTGGAGCAGAATTTAACTATAGCATCAAACAGTTCTTGGGTTGTCAAACCTGGCATAGCCCTAAAATCAGCAGAAAGTTCACAAGTATCTGGAATAACATTTGTTTTAATTCCTGCATTAATTTCAGTAAAACTGAATGTTGTTCGGTAAAGAATGCTTGAATCCCTTTTATCCTTATCTAATGGATTTTTCTCTCCTGTATAGGCTCTAATTTTCTTTAGATCGGAATAATTAACACGCTTTAGCATATACTTTAACTGTTGAATTTTTGTAATTGGAGGTTTACGTTTTGGAATTTTCAGCTTTCTGTTAGCTTCAAAGATGAATCTTGTAGCTTTATTTATAGCATTTGACTTTAGTTTAGGCCAACTTCCATGACCAGCCACACCATGAAAAGTGAACTTAACCCAATTCGGACCCTTCTCCCCCAAACCTATTGATGGACTACTCATAGGTTTACTTATACTTGGTTCTCCAACAATTGTAGCATCTGCATTTATTACATCGAAATGATTTTTTGTCATGTATGCTGAACCATAAACACCATGTGTTTCTTCGTCAGGAGTGAGCCAAAGCTGTAGTTTTCCTTTGAATTTTAGTCCAGATTCTTTTAGTATTTTCATTGCGATTATTTGACATGCTATACCTGCTTTCATGTCTATTGAGCCCCTTCCATACAATTTATTGTCTTTTATGATTCCTCCTAAGGGAGGGGTTTCTTCATCCCAATTATCTGGATTAAATGGAACTATATCCAGATGACCGTTAAATTGGAGAGTTTTCCCCTTTTTTCCTCCTTTAAAAGACGATATTAAATTATGATAATTCTCATTCTTCTTCTTGCTAAGAAAAGGAACTTTGAATAATTCTGTTTTAAAGCCTTCTTTTTCCATTAAATCTTTAGTAAACTCAAAAATTTTGTCGATGTTGTGAAATTGAAATTCAGAGAAATTTAGCGATTCAATTTGAACTAATTTTTGTAGTAAATCAGTAATTTGCTGTTCATTTTTGTCTACGAAAGCTAACAGTATTTTCTCGTTCTTCTTCAAAGGGATCTTTGGTGTAATCTTTTTCTCTGTTATATCCTCTGACATGGCGTTCGAAAGATGTTTTAAGTGTTTATTTATCTTTCTTAAAGACTTGAAGACAATTTTTAAATGTTGGATATAAATCGAACCAAGTAGGATTTACAATGAAAAAGGAAGAAATGGTAAGAAATGGGTACAACGAGATAGCTCCCAAGTTCAAAGAATTCAGAAGTATTTTTGATAATCTTCCAGAGTTAGAGTATCTTATAACTCTTCTTCCTAAAAAGGCAAAGGTTCTAGATGTTGGTTGTGGAATAGGAATTCCTGTAACAAGATTTTTTGTTGATCATGATTTTTCAGTAACAGGAGTTGATATCTCAGAAAAAATGGTGGAATTAGCAAAACTAAATATTCCTAAGGCTGAATTTTTTCAATATGATATGAATGAATTGGATTTTACTGATAATGCTTTTCATTGTATAACAGCTATTTATTCCCTTTTTCATGTTCCAAAAGAGAAACATTTCTCTATTCTGAAGAACTTTCATCGAATGCTTAAACAAAGTGGTATTCTTTTCTTCTGCGTAGGACACTTGGGGGGAGATGATATTAATGAATTCTTGGGAGAAGAAATGTTTTGGAGTAATTATCCTCCTGAAAAAACACTTTCTTTAGTTAAAGAAGCAGAATTTGAGATTCTTTTTGATGAAGTTCTAGATAGGGGAGATGAATTACAATATTGGGTTTTTGCAAAGAAGAAATAAGAAAGAATGTTTCCTTTTTTACTGTTAACAGAAATTTTTATAATTGCATGAAATCGGTTTAAGCTATGAAAATAGACTTCAAATCATATAATCATGATAAAGATTTCTTCAGAATAAGAGATTTTCTTCAACAAACATATGTTGATGGAGATTTAATAAACTGGACATTAGAGAGATGGAATTATGCTGCATTCTTTATCAGAGATATGTTTGAATTTACTATTGAAAAATGGAGTGAAACAATAGGGATATGGGAGAATGAAGAAGGAGAGATAGTTAGTTTAGTTTTGAATGAAGCCGTAGGAAGAGGAGAGACATTCTTCCAGATTAATCCTATTTACAAGGATTCAATCCCATTTGAGGGAATGTTTGAGTTTGCAGAGAAAAATCTTCAATTTGAACATGAGGGGTATATGATTATAAGACCTAGAATCAGAGAAGGTGATAGCCGATTAGAAAAAATTGCTAAAGACAGAGGATATGTCAAGAGAGAAGATGCTAAAGAGACAACCTCTTTGATTACCTTTGATAGAGATTTTTCCTATCCTGATCTTCCAGAAGGTTATGTGATTAAGAGTATGGCAGATGATAACAAAGTTGTAAAAAGGACTGAAGCATTTGCTAGAGCTTTTGGAAATTGGGGAACAGAAGATGAGGTTCAACCTTCATCATATCTAGCCCCTCAGAGAGCTCCAGACTATCGAAAGGATTTAGATGTTTTTGTTGAAGCTCCAGATGGTGAGATTGTTTCTTTCTGTTTGATTTGGTACGATGAAAAAAATAAAATTGGTATTCTAGAACCTGTAGGAACAGTTCCTGATCATAGACGAAAAGGATTAGCTAAAATAACCAATTATGAAGCAATCAACCGAGTTAGAAGGGAGGGTGCAAAAAAAGTCTATGTTGGAGATGGTCAACAGTTCTATCTCTCAATAGGTTTTCATCATAAGCAATATAACGGAATTTGGGAAAAGAAAGTTAAGAAGTAAAGAAATTTCTTCTTACGTTAATCTAGCTACTTCATTTTTCTCTTTTTAGTTTATTATTTTTATGACCTTTCTCTACACAGCTTTGTTTACAATTTCATTGAATTTCTTAACGAGATAACTGTAGTCAACATTTTGTTCTGTTTTGTAGGAATGTGTATTTTCCTTTAACTCTTCTACAGTTTTAACCCCAAATACAACAGAATCTGCACCTAAATCAAGTGCATAATTAAAGCACTGTGCAGGTGTTGCTACTTCATCTAATTGTAAAGAAATCTTTCTTCCACCAGAATAATAAGCTGATAAATCAGTTTTCTTGGTAGTAAATAGTTTTCCCTTATGAAGGTTCTTTATAGCTATTAGGGCTAGGTTTTTCTCTTTACAAGCTTCAATTAATTTCTCTGTTGTTTTTAGAACCCCAGTAGCGAAGTTCAAAGGATACATTATAACATCAAATTCATCATTTTCTATCATCTTAAGTAGCAAATCAGGGTTGTGGGCACTAACTCCGATAGATTTTGCTCTTCCTTCCTGTTTTAGATCTTTAACAAATTCAATGATACCGTTCTCGATCACCTTGGTATAATCCTCCCAATTGGTTACATACTGAATAAGAGCAATGTTAGTATAGTCAGTATCTATTTCATCCATAATTCGATCAAATGAGTTTCTGATTTTGTTGATTGAACGAGTTCTGCCAGCTTTACCTGTTTTCTCGTCGTATATATTTCCTATATGAGTAGTAAAAGTTATCTTCTCTCTTTTATCTTTACTAAATTCTCTGAAAACATCAAAGAAGTAAGGAAAATCAAAAACTAAATCATAATGTGTCATTCCTTGTTTGTAAGCTTCTTCTAGAATCAGCTTAGAATTCTCATCTCTGCTCAGATGTTTAACTTTTCTTACCCCTCGTACAAAATGTTCTACTCCTAAACCAAGAGTACTCAATCTAACACCACATTGTTCAAGTTTATTGGAATGACTATTATTCATAGTGTGAACTCAAAGAATATTACGGTATAAAAGGATGTTTTTCAGAGAAAAGAAGTAAAAATCTGCTATGCAGATTCTATTCTTTTATCAATAAAAGATGCTTCATACTCGTTAATTGTCACTTTATCATTAATGAAAAACTCATGCCACTTGTTGTGAGTAGGAGGTCCAAAACTAACCAGTATTTTCCCTTCAGTTACGTTGAATAACATTGACCAAACAGTTCCAAAGCAATCAGTATGCCAATGACAACAGATACCTTCTGGGAATTCAGAACCTAGTAGTTTCTTCATCGAATCTTCATTTATTTTTCCTTTATTTTTATCAAGATGGGAACTAATTATCTCGTATCGTTTTTGGGAGTTGGGAAGTAACCAGGGATTGTTGTATTTGTTATATTCAACCTTACTTGGGAGAGTAAAGTGATTTGTAGCTAAAACATAATTTTCTTCTGAATCTTTATCAAGTTCTTTTACTTCAAATTCTGCATCCATGGATTCAATTAGAAAAATCGTTCCACTTTTATCTGTTAGAATGAAATTTGATGACCAATCAATGGGTATCTGCTCAAAAGTATTAAGAGCATCATTAGCATCTTTACAATTGTCTAACATAACTCGAACTGCATGTGCCCAATTCAGTCCTTTTTTATGAATTGGTGCCTTCCAAGCTCCTGCAGCTGAATAAGTAATACAGAGTCCCTTCTCATTCATACCATCATATCTTCCAAAAACCATTCCAGAAAAACCCAAATGACGATATTTTCCATTTACTTTTGTTGTACGTAGTTGAAGATCCTCATTTCTGAAATCCCAATCGTAGCTTCTCCCAACTAAGATTTCATTTTTCTTTGTTATTGTAGAAGGTGCTACCAAATGACTGCACCACCAATCAACAGATGCAGGAAAATCAAATATGAAGAGTTTTTCAATACTAACCTCTAATGCATCTGCAAAACCCTGTGCTTCTTCACTTAATCCCGGGCAATGAGAGTCATAGAAATCGTAGACTTCTTGAAAATCTTTGAATTTTGATTTCTTAGAATCGAAGCTACCTGAAGTATACATTTTCACAGCTACTTCGTACTTCTTTATGATTTCACCTTGTTTCTTTCCTATTTCATAGTGATTTCCTTCAATCAAATGATGTTCAAATATTTGTTTATGAATCTTATAATTTTCACTCATTTTTTTACCTCAATAGATTCTAATATAACACTCGTTTTGTGCCTTTATAACACTTGAGCAGTTCATTTTAATTGGTAGTTAAATCTTTTAAATTGGATTTAAACTTGCCTTACTATTTCCATAAAAATTTGAACAAAAACAACTCTATAGTTTTAATTTCAGAGAGAACTAACAGTACTGGTTTTAAACTCGCCTTACCAAAAATACATCAATAGTGGCTATCGGATTTAAATACGAACTTCTTTTAAGTGTTTTAACTGAACTCAATCTATGATATAAATGGATGATATTGAGCGCTTCAAACAAAGGTTGATTGAAAAAGAAAACCCTCCAGATAAAGTAGAAGAAGCAACAAAATTGCTATCGGATTATTATAATTTCTTGCAAACAAAAAACAAGAACTTTGATAATATTAATTCAAAAGAGTTCTATGAGTTCTCTAATGAATTAATTGAACAAGAAAAAAATACAGGATTTTCTTATGAGGTTTTCATTATTTTTGGACAATTCATTGAAAATCACGAGCTAATCAGGTTGGGGAGAGAAGTATTAGATGGGAGTGAAGTTATGTCTAATCTCTCCAAACGTTTAATTGAAGAATTTAGTCAAGATTTTAGAGATGATGTTTTTCAAGATTTAGATATTCCACCCTTGGGAATAGATCCAAGAGCTAAACCAGAATATACAAAAAAATTGATTTCAAGACTTCATGATAAAGTTGGAGAAGATACTTGTGAAGCATTTCTTGCAAAAGGTTTGAGAGATTCTTATTATGAATGGAGAAAACCTGATAGAGAGAGATTTCTAAAGTCACAGAATATAGACGAATTTTTAGCTGAAAAAAGAAAAAGATTCATAAAATCACTAGAAAAACATGAGAAAGAAGGAACACTATTCTTTACACAAAAAATTAACAAAGAAGTTCTTGAATATGTAAAGGATCGACCTGAAATTGAAGGCGGAATAAGAAATGGTAACATACTAACAGTTTCAAAAATACCTCATGAAACAATAAATTATCTTAAAGAAAATGATGAATTACTGAAAGCTTACTATTATTGTCATTGTCCTTGGGTTAAAGAATCAATAAAGGATGGTTCTGTTGATGAAATTCCCAATGTTTTTTGTAATTGCAGTGGAGGATACTATAAGAATTATTGGGAAATTGTTCTAAACCAACAAATTGAAGTCAAGACAGTCAAAACAGTCCTGAATGGAGACCCTATTTGTGAGTTTGATGTAATTCTGCCTAATGATGTTGTGAAAAATCTTATCTAATTCTACTCTAAAGTGACTTAGTCAAGCAAGTAGCAATTTCATTTATTCTATTTATACACACTGAAATATGACCTTCTTCAGGGAAAAATTTAGCCTTGCAATTGGGAATTATCTTTGACATATATTTTCCTATTGAAATAGGTACAGTTTTATCAAAGTACCCTTGCCACAAATATACTTTGACTTTTTTAGAAATTTCTTCAAGTTTGAATCCCCAGTTTCTGAAAATCAATTTTCGATCACACATTGTACCTTTAGTGCTTATTCTACCTATGTCTCTCATTCTTTCACAAAGAATGTCCATAATTTTTGGTCTGTTCAGTAATTTCTTGTCTGGTTTGGAGAAGTTTTTAGTTACATGTGTTAACATTTTTCTCCTGATTCTTGATTCATCTTCTGATCTAGCATGTCTAGCCATTTTCATCCAGAAAAAAGTTCTGAAAAGAAAAGGAAGTTTCTTGTTTACAAAAACTATTCTCTTACTAACTCCCTCTAAACTTATGGTATGTTTATTAATGGGTGATATGCCAGCGATTATTCCAACAGATTGACATCTGTGAGGGATTTTGTATGCACAACCTAAAA
>JAUWEG010000090.1 GCA_030608385.1 Candidatus Heimdallarchaeota archaeon | reverse complement strand
ATCTCGATTATAAATGGATCATCTCCGTCTCCTAGATATTGAACATTTCCTGCTGCATCAACACCTACTATGATCAATTCATAAATACCTATTAAAGATGTATCAATTGTTACTATCCATTCTCCTTCTAAATCAACTGCAACATATTCATCTTGATTCACCTCCCCACCATTAAATGTCCAAAGCAACATTAATGTGTCAAGTCCACTTTGTAGTTCTTCTGAGATAATTGGATCTGTAACATTGAAGCTGAAGCTTAGATCTTCACCAGTTGTAACGCTAGTGGGAACTGAATCAAGAAGTTCCATTGTTGGAGCAGTTAAATCTCCCTTTCCTACAGATAAATCTATGTATCCTAAAGCTTCTATTTTTCTTCCTGAGTAAGATTCACCTGAAATTGTTATGTCTATGATTGCATTAGTTCCATCATAATTCAAGGGAATTTCTAATACAAACCCATCTCCACTCGATGATTGATCTTCTAAATAGCCATAAAAACTACTCGAATTGTAGATTATTAGATTGGCAGAGGTTTCCATTGATCCTTTTAGCATAAACCCTATATTATCAACTTGAATATATACATAGATGAAACAAATTTCACCTGGTTCTGCAAATCCATCACCATCACCATAAAGATCATCATCTAGAACATAATAAAGCAAACTTATTTCAGGTGAAGGGAGTTCAACTATAGCAATTGTGATAAGGATTTGTTGTGTAACAAGATGTCCTTTAGAATCATATGCTGCTATGTAGAGAGTAAAATTAGCTGTTTGATTTCTAGCTGTTAATGGAATTTCAAGAATTGCATATGAAGAAGTATCTGATACAGTTGGTGCTAAGTTATTGAAGTAAACATTGGGTTCAGTAAAATTCAAGTCAGTACTGTCTGAAGTAAGATATCCAGCAATATCATACCCAAAACCATTTCCTATATTTTCAATTGTAAATTCGATATAAACAGTTTCACCTGCTTCAAAATACCCATCCATATCTGTTTCATACCCTACAGCAGATATTATTGAAAAATCTGGTTTTGGAACGAAAACAGGGATAGCAAAATCCAATGGATCAATGTATCCATAAGTATCGTCTTCATAATATACATCGAGATAGAGATAAATTAATCCATCATCATGTGCAGCTGGAGCATTAATACTAATATTACCTAAAATAATTGACTCTCCAGGAGATAATATTGAACTTGAAGCATTTGTGATCGAACTTGTTAAGGTTGCTGTGTTAATCATATCTGTGTCAGTACCTGCAAAGACCGAAACATCTGCGTAATAAATATCTCTCGCTCCACGGTTTGTCAATTCAAAAGATATATCGATTTCATCTCCAGAATACCAGTAGCCACTATCATGTTCAAGGAAAATATCTGAAACTTCTAGATAGGTATCAGTAGGGTCAACTACCCTGAAATACATATCATATGTATCAACAAAATATGAACCATTCACACTAAAATACTCAAATGAAGCTGTTATAATCAATATATCCTCTGTGTATCCAGCAGGGACTGTAAATTGAAAACCTGTCATAACTTCAAAAGAACCTATATTGCGATTTAAAACGTCCGTCGAATCTGTTCCTGTCACTGTTACATTATTAGAGCTTACAGTTGTATTAACCGATATTGCAGAACCTTCTCCAAGGTTTGTTATGTAGAAGTAGAAATCAATTATCTCATCTGGTTCTATTATCCAATCATTATCACCTTGACTGTCAGAATAATCATACCATACCCCATAAACGAATGGTAACTTTTCAGATGGAGTGATTGCTGTGTCAAGGTTAATGGTTTCAATATTTTCACATTCTAAACCTATGTTACCAATCGGGAAACTGAATAATTTTAGTCGAAGAGGGAAGTTTCTTAGAATTAGTACATCCAATTTTGCAGTTAGAAAGAAGTCAAGATTGAGGGTAATTACCATGTTGAAATCAAATAGATCAATTATTGCAGTAGGTTCTGCATAGAATTCAGGGATGTAAGCAGAAAATGATTGGATACTATTTGACTTTTCCCAGTTTAGTCTATTCTGTGATAGGTTTATGTGAGAATCATTTGCTCGAAGTTGAGCACTGAAATCTGAATCTATTCTAGGTTCTATAGTAGCTCCAAGTTTCAGAAATGGAAATTGAGGAATTAATGGGAAAAGAAAATCTTTCTTTCCTAATGATAGATCACCATCTAATGGTGTATAATATGTCCAACTTTTTTCATGAGACAAAGGTATATTTCCTGGACCTATTGTTGGTTTAAATCCTAATATGTTTGCAGAAAAAACAAACTCAAAATTAAATTCAAATAAAATCCCTGCTTTTCCTTCAAATCTTGGATCTACTATTGCTTCAGTGATGATTTGAATGTGACTATCCGATGTACTAGTGTCATTCCTATAAATAGCTAATACTACAGGAAAGAAAGCAAATAATGTTATTGTAAAAGTTTCATTGAGGTTATATTGAAAAACTGTACCATCTTTATTTTGATTAAAGGTCCAGCTATAGACTTGGGTATAGGTAAAATTAAGTAGCCAATATTCTGCTGTATCAAAGGATTGAATCTGCTTGATTGGAAGGTAGTTATTTATTTTAGTTACCTCTAAATCCTCTATAGAGGATATTTTCTCAAGTTTTGACCATTGTTTGACTTCTTGAGTTTCTTCAGCTAATAAATTTTGCATTTCTGTTTTGTTCAAATCTGAAACTGATTCAGATAAAGGTCTATCACTATCTTTCAATTCTGCTTGAGAAATTATAGTAGAAGCAGAAATTGAAGAAAAAGTGATAACTAGTATGATTAATATAGTTTTATGTTTCATATTAAACTCTCTCCGTTAATGTGCTAAGAATTATTCAATCTATTTATGTTTTTTGGACAAAATAGCAAAATTACTTTAAATAGTGAATTATTACAAAAACAAGCAATAAATGCTTATAGTTTTTATGAATGAGCTTGGTTATATTATACGGAGATAGCCATCTACTAGACCAACTTCACCCATCATTAGTGCTTCTTCAGCTAGTTTTCTCACTTCATCAAATCTGTCTACATATTCATAAGCATACCAAAGAAGAACACCAAAAGAAGGAAAAATATATTCAGACTGTTCTGCAACCTTTTTGACTCTCTCATAACTATCTACATCTGTAGATTGACCCCAAGCCATTATCTTGTTAGCATTAATATCTTCAATGGTCTTTCTGTATTGTTCATTGGATTTTAACCATGGTTCATCGAGGTGAAGATGTGTGTCAATTAACATTTGTTCTCATCTAGTAATTCATGAATTGTTCTAGAAAGATATATTGAAAATCTTTGGCACTAAGAAGATTTAAAACTGACAGTTATAAGATTTTATGCTATGTTCAATGGTGATAAAGATAAGGAAGTCTATATTTCTGGGATGTCTGATGAAGAACAACTGAAATTTATTCATAATCTAGGATTAGAGAAATATCTTTCTCAATTAAATAACATGTCTGATGAAGAAACAGTCAAATTAAGGGAAAAATATAGGAAAAACGCTGGAAGAGCTGAAGAAGGATATAAGAAATTTTTACTCTATCAAGGGATAAATGAGACTCTAGCCGAGATGATTGTTCTCGAAAACAGAGCTCAAACTTACTTCCAGCTTGAAATAAAATCAAGATATGGCGTATGGTTTAAAATTGAGTTTGAATCAGGCATAAAAGAAACTGTACTTGAAAAATATAGAAATTTCTCTGAACAATTAGGAACCGATCCTACTCCTGAAGAATGTAAAGAATACTTTGATAACTTAGGGATACCAGTTGAAATTTACCTTCAAGAATGAACAAAGTAGAAGATTAAGAAGAATCAAATCTTTAAATGTTGAGGAAACAATTAGTCTATTCCTGTTAAACAAGTATTGACTACATTGGCATTTTCGATAGTAATTTCCAACTTTTTACGAATTCTGATAAGTAAAATTCTACTTCAAAAAGATTATCATCATACTTTGAAACTTCTTCAGATAAATCTACGATATAAAGACCTATGTTTCTTTTATTTACACTATCCCTGACATCGAAATTTTTCTCTAATTCTTCATCAGATAAATTCAAGATTTCTTTATGTGTATTCTCCTTTAAATCCCATAACCAATATTCTCGACCGCCTTTTCCGTTTGATACAAGTACTAACTTTTTTGTTATTTCTGGGATATTTGGTGGTGAAATAATTAAACAAACATAGTTTTCATAATTGAACAGACGAATTGATCCAATACCATTTTCAATACTCCATTCTTGATTTAAAATATCAATATCGATTCCAAGTAACTCTATTTCTACCCTCTTCTTAAAGTCATTTTGGAATTCCTTTAGTTGCCTTACTAAATCCTCTCGCGATCTACCTGGTTTACATCTTCGCTTCCTTAATTCTTTCTTTAAATCCGTAAACGACATATTTTCAATCTCTTCAGCTTCAATAATTCGCCAAATATCTTGATTATTTAAATTTTGAACGCGAACATCTACCATACTGTACTCCCTGTTTTTGCATGATTTCCTTAAATATGATAGAACAGCACAATAGGATGACAAAAGAGAATTTTGTAATAGAAATGATGGAGCATAAAGAATTGAAAAGGGTTTTGTGTTGTTTACTCCCATTATATTCCATAATTTTTCTCTCTCTTTAGCTTCCCATAGTAAATGAAATGGATTTTCAGGTGGAGCATATTCATTTTTTACTTCTATTATGTTGAATTGAGGAGGAAACTCACTTGTATCAAGAAAAACAAGATCATGTCTTCTTTTTATTACTGAATCTATCATATTTTCATAAGACCATTTTTCGATAAATATGTGATGAGGTTTTTTCTTTAGATAGATTTTTACTATCTTTCTTTGTAAAATTTCTTCTGTTTCGCAGTTTTCATCAATTTCAATAATTTCATGTATTTTATCATTTCCCACTAAAATCAAATCATAATTTTCAGTCAATTAATTCACCAATCTTCTTCTCTTTAATTTTGAATATATATCTTTTTCTTGAGAAAAGTTTCCTTCTACGTCTTAGTTGTCCATTACTCTTTTGAAATGGAAATTCATATCCTAATTGGTGTCTCTTCAAATGTTAACTCCTTGATTGACTGACTTAGTTTTTCATAATCAAATGGTTTTTGAATAAATTTGGAAACTCCCCTCTCCATTGCTGAAAGCTGTAGTTCAGCGAATCCTGTGACAAGCAAAACTTTGGTATTCTTAACATAGTCTAATTTTTGTAAGTCGTGTAATAACTCCAATCCATTCTTTCCCGGCATTGAGTAGTCTAGAATAATTATATCTGGTGGATTCTCTCTGTGATTTAGATATAAATCAACTAAAGCCTCTATACCATTATATGATTGTCCTATTATTTCATGTCCCATTTTGGATAGATACATTACATACAAATCTTGCACTATTCTATCGTCCTCAACAACATATACTCTTACCATTAATTTCTCCTCTATGTTTTTACTATTCTGTATTCTTTTTTCGCTAGTTTTTCTTCAATGCCTTTAGTGACCCCTGTTACCATCCACTCCTCATCATGCCTCCATTCTTTATTTTTAATATCGTAATTACCAACATAAAATCTATATTTCAATGCATTAAAACCAAAGCTATCCAATAAGTAGGCTGAAAATTTTTCATACCTTTCTTTCATTAAGTAAGCAAGTTTGGTTTGATAGTAAGGAGGTAGAGATAATGAAAGAAACAAATTCCTATCTAAATCTTCTATATATATGTTAAATGGCGGTCTTTCATTTTTTAATAGGCTGAATAGTCTTGATTTTTCTTCTTTAGAGATGTTGCGTATAACGTATCCAAATCTGATAAACATCTCGAAATGTTTTCTATTTATTCCCAACCAATAGTTTTCTACATGCTTCTCTATAAGTGCATGATATCTTTTTTTGAAATCCATGTAGATTGCATTTTCAGTTCTTTCTTCGCGAAAGAATTCTTCAAGATGTGGTCGATATGTTTCAGGAAAGATGTAATCTTCCAATTCTCCTTTTTTTGATTTCAGGTATTTTCGATACTTTTTTATTAATTGGCTCATTGGTGTTCTAAAGTCAAGAGTAATATCTCTTAGTATCAACAGTTCTATGGGATGCAACTCTAGAGAGGATAAAGAGGACCCCCTCCCTCCCTTACCGGTGTACAAAGGAGTAGTATTTTGTACTAGATAAGCTTCAAGATCGAATTCCTCAAGATCAATAATATTGTTGTAAAAAGGTTGGGGATAAAAAATTCTTTTTCCCTGAGATTTATAGGTATGATATTTAAAACAATATTTCTTTACTAACAGATTTTCAAGAAAAATCTTTAATTTGCGGAAAGATCCTTTAGGAATATCGAATACCGCATATACACCATAATCAACCCCAAAGATTCTGTTTCTTGAAGAAGTGTAAGGATGAACATCACACGCAAGCTCTAAAATTTTGATTCCTTCTATCGATTCTGTTAAGAACATTACAATATATCTTTCTAACAGTAAACTTTCGGGATTGAGAGAGGAATGAACTTCTCGGATAATATCTTGAGCTCTTAACTCCTCTACTCGTCTAATGAAGGTTTGGGGTGACAGACTACTTTTCTGAGCTAATTCGCTGTACGATTTCAGTGGATAATTTTCTAATAAACGCAGTATTTCCATCAAATCTCGAGCGAATCCCTTCATTACAAATCCCTGATCACTTTTTTTTCTATCAGTGAAATCTTGTTAGTTTAAGGTCCTGGAGTAACGACAACCCCTGGAGGATGATCTGGATCGCCTTCTGGTGGATCGAATGGTTGGGCATCACTTACATGTCTTATTTGATCATTGTTCTCAATATTGAACCAGACTTTTAGGATGTATATTCCGCTTTGATATGCTATATTGAAGAAGTAGAATTTGTACACAATTTCAGTTTCAGTTCTTACATGATTATCTCTATAAATTGCAATGAGTATTTCTCCATTGAATTTAACCGAAGCTTCAAACTCTAGGTAATTTACTCCTGGTAACATTGTTAGAAAAACTTCAGCATACACATCATCTGCTTTACCATCTCCATCAAGATCACAATAGTTGACATATTGTATGTCTATTTTTGGACCGAGAGCACTCACATTGAAATTCAGTGTAAATAGTGCTATGGTTACTATTACTAATAGAAATTTTAGAGTCTTATTCAGATTCATTTATATCTGAACTATAATTGCCAAAGTATATTTAAACCTTTGGAAAGTTTGGTCTAACATTAATTTTCATTTAAAAAATTCTAAAATGCAGAATTAGGTGGCATTGGCTAATAAAAGAAGATTTTTCTTCTTCTTATATGGTACTATTCCACATACTATTATCGAGTGATTTCTAAATGAAACTTAACCAACAGGAGTTCGTATAAACAACCTGTACTCAAATAAGTGAAAGTAATTCTAAAAGTGAATAGAAAAGCAAGGATCTATTAATGCAATGAAATTCTGGATGCAGAGTATTCGTATCAGTGAAACAAAACAAAAAAAAACTACAGCAATGAAAATAAGAGCCCCAATATACTAGAAATTTTTGGAGAATTTTTGACTAAACGATATGTTTTTTATTTATGACTTGCAAAATTTTACGAGTGATTTGCAGTGTCAAACCATATTATATCAGAAGCAACAAAAATAATAGAATTAATAGACAAATTTCCCTTTCTAGAGGAACTATTAGTGGAATTAGATCCTATTTTAAAACGTTTTCAAAACCCTATTATTCGTAAAACTGTGGGTAAAAAAGCTACACTAACTGATGTTGCCAGTCTTATTAATCAAGATCTCAAATCGGTAATAGATTTTTTCTCTAGCAAAATTGAACAACACATAGGGGATAAAGTGGCCGTACAAATTGGTTCAACTGGTAAAAGTGGTTTTGAAGATGAACATGAACGAAAGAAAGAAATGCTCAAAGCTCTTGTTCTGGAACTTCACGCAGGAGGAGAAAAATCCTCACTGAAAGCTCGGTTCAAGGAAATATTAGGAGATGTAAAGGCTACAGATATAGCTTCAATGGAACAAGAGTTAATCAATTCTGGAGAGTTAACAGTCGATCAAATCACCTTGTTATGTGATTTACATGTAGGAATCTTTGAGGATTCATTGGAAAAAAATCTTAGACCCGAAGAATCTCCTGGTCACCCAATACATACTTACATGGAAGAAAATCGTTTTGCTGAAGAGTTGATTGCAGATATCAGAGAAAATCCTACTCCTGAATTAATTCAAAAACTAGCCGATATTGAGATTCACTATACTAGATTAGAAAACCAACTGTTTCCTATGTTAGAAAAGAAAGAGTTCGAAGGTCCTTCTCAAGTCATGTGGGCTAAACATGATGAGGTTCGACAATTGATTCGTCAAGGAAGCAAAGTTGATGCTGAAGAATTTGCCACACAAGTAGAAGATATGATTTTTAAAGAAGAAACTATACTCTTCCCCACAAGTTTAGAACTTCTGAGTATTCAAGATTGGCAAAATGTGAAAAATGGAGAAGAAGAAATAGGTTTTGCTTGGGTTTCTCCTGGTGATGAATGGAAACCTGTTACTCCAGAAGTTATTCATGAAGTAGAGGAACCTCCACAATTAGCAGATATCTTGTCTATGCAAACCGGAAAGCTTACACTTGAACAGATTAATTTGATTATGACTAATCTTCCAATTGAAATATCCTTCATTAATGAGAATGATGAAGTAACATATTACTCGGATACTAAAGAAAGAATTTTTCCCCGTAGTCCTGGTGTTATTGGTAGAAAAGTCCAAAGATGCCACCCACCAAAGAGTCTTGATAAAGTAATGCAAATTATAGAAGCGTTCAAGACTGGTCAAGAAGATGTAGCTGAATTCTGGATAAATATGAATGGTAAATACATTCACATACGTTACTTCGCAATTCGAGATAACTCTGGAAAATATCGCGGGACATTAGAGGTTATGCAGGATGTTACATCCATTCGAGCATTAGAGGGAGAAAGAAGATTGATTAATTGGGGAGAAGATACTAAGTAAAAAGGGGATTTCCTTTTCCTCATATTTATCCCCCTATGCATTTTTATTAGTCTTCAAGCTAAATAGTTCAATGGTGTGAAATTAGTTGTTTTAATGGAGTTAAAAATGGATTGCATTTTTTATAAATTAGGTTTTTTTAAAATTCCACTAATTCTCAAAATTCAAGGCTACAACCCTTTAAAGAACAATATAGTTAGCACTCATAGCTAAAGCTTTTTTAGGTTAGTTCTTTTCTTAAGTGTAATGAGCATTGGTGATCCAGAAAAACAGAAGATCATTTATAAAGAAACTCTTAAAAAAATTTCTGAACTCTTACCTTCCGTTAGACTAGAGCAACCTCCAATTAAGAAAACTTTGATCATTATTGGTGGTACAGCAAAAGCTAGAACCGTAGTACTATTAGCGGAAGAGTTAAACAAACATTTCAACACTAAAATAGATATCATTACTTTTTATTCTGAACAATCAAAAGTTTCAGATGAAGTTACAAAAGAGAGTTTTGAAGATTCTTTAGCCTTCACTCATGAACATCTAAGAAGTGACGATTTTGAAATTATCGGTTCAGTAGTAGAAAATACTGAAATGTTAAAAATAAGTCTGGATAATGCCTTTAAGAATACAAACTATGATCTAATCATTATTCCTTATTCATTCATATGTATGAAAGAAGTACATATGAAAGAGGAAGAGATAGAAGAAACAGAAGCATAAGTTGTAGTAATAGGAGAGATTTTTGAATATCTTTTAGAAG
>JAUWEG010000119.1 GCA_030608385.1 Candidatus Heimdallarchaeota archaeon | reverse complement strand
AACTAGATATCCAGACAAGTGTTCATAAACTCGACACCCCTCCTTAGGAAAACTATATGCAATAGAGAGGATAATAAATAGTACAATATTCAATATTCTAACTAAATTATGAGATTCTGGATATACATTCTTTTTTCTATTTATGAAATCGTAGAAAGACAGAGGAAGAAGAGTAAGCACTAAATAGAAGTAATAAAAAATCTCAACCCAGAGTTTTGTAGGTACAATATCACAGGTCATTGCGGAAGGATGGGTAATAAATAACAAAGTAAAGAAAACAATAATGGAAACAAAAATAATAAATTCAAGTAGAAATAAGCTATTTCTGAAACTGGAAAGGTTTTTTTTTCTGCTTGTTGCATCTTCCATTAACTATACTTATTTGTATTATCTATAAAAATACTGGTCAATTTTTTCCTTTTATTTACACATATTTAAATACATAAATAGGTAATTCTAGTAGTTAGGAGGAATTAAATCTGAAAAAAAACATGATTCTTATTTTAGTAGTTTTTCTTATTTCAATCATTAGTCCTGTTTATGCAAAGAATACGATAAGCTCAGGGAATCGATTATTTTACAAATCTACTGAAATGAATACTCTCAACTATGAAGGAGAGTTATCTGGTTACAGACAAGAATCAGAATATATCTTGGAAGTTACTTATATAAACAATGACTCGGTTGGAGTTAAGGAATATCAAGGATCTAGTATTATACATTACGAAGAACCTTTCTTAAAGGAGGTTTCATCTTTTTTCATATTTCAGCTTTTTCATTTTATTGATTTGAACAATATTGAATCTGTCTATAATTCTTTTTTAACAGTATATGAAAATCATACAAATATTGTGTCAGCTTCAGCAGCAGATATGACATTATATGTAAACCTGTCAGTAGAGAATTACCTAATTTGGTATGGGACAAACTATACTGGTTCTGAATATATAGATTTTGTAGATTATGGAAATGGAACACTAACAGTCAAAGCTTCATATGATAAAAACGGTATTTTGAGTGAATATACATTTGAAAATAATGTCATAGGTGAATGTGTTCAACAAAACTGGAATAAAGAAATTATTCTTACAGATATTGCATCTCAAGCTAGTATGAGTTTCATTCCAATCGTTATACCTTTGATGATTTATGCAATAATTTCCATAATTCGGCGCAAAAGGAGGTCTGAAATTTGAAATTAAAGGAAATACCATACTTTTGTTTAATCTTTATCCTCTTAGCTTGTTGTTTTTCTCAAGCTGTCTATTGTGATATCCCTTATGATAGTGAATATAAATTCGTAGAAAGAACAGAATATTGGATGCAATATGCGGGGGGAACTAACATTAGCTATATCTGGAAACTCTCAACAGAATACAATATTCTAAACTATTCTTCTGGTATATTAACCTATGAACAAATTGATACCCAAGTGAATATTCATGAGACTAATCTTTCCACTATCCTTCCATTCCCCTATAAAGCTCGAATAGGTAAAACATTCATCAATTTTGAGGATTTTGAGTACTATTATGAGGTATGGGAAGAAGAAGGCACATTTGGTTTTGTATATACAATTCAATATTCTCTAGGAACCATTTCATCTGAAGTAAGAACTGCAGCTAATTTTGTATTTACCAACGATGTAGTCTCTAAATTTGAAAATGTTACTATAGATGTCATTTATGATGAATCAAATGATAACCTAACTTATGTCAAAGGAGATAAAGATCTAACATTCTCTTTCTATATTGAGTATGATCCAAATGGTGTATTACTTCTGCATAGAGTAATAATTCATTCTCAATGTGATACTTATCAATCAGGACGCATATATACTTTTGAAAGAGTAGATGAGTTTGAATTTACAGAACCTCTAATAAACAATACTAACTTCTCATTCTCTGTGTTACTACTAGCCAGTTTAACCTTCACGCTTGTTTTCAAGAAGTATAAAAAAACAAAAAGAAGAATAAATCAAATGTTTAGAAGGGAATTATTTTCCTTTCTCTATTTTTACATTTGAGCTGGGAAAATTACCTTTTTTTGGTTATCTCATATAATTCCTTTAACTTATCTGCTAGATAACTCATTTCTCTTTTCTTCATGTTAGGCGTTGATGGAATGTATACTATACCATTATTAAATTTGACATCTATTTCTTTATTCTCATAAGAATGGTTAAACACCTTATAAGTAGGGTTAGATATACAGGATATGTCATATTCAGTTAAGAACTCTAGAAACTGGTCCACTAGATGTTCTTCAATTAGTATTGTATTATAGGAAGATAAGCTGTTATTCCCATTATACCAGGGGAAGAAATAAGGTATAATCTCAGGATCTAAACATTCGATGAAATCAGCATATTTTTCAGCAAACAGGCTTTCCATTTTTTTATAGTTGTGCAAATTCTGATACATTGATTTTAGCAAACCTTGAGAAGGTTTACTCAAAAAGGTTTCTCGATCAAAACCCGGATTTTTTGCTCTGTAAGCTTTAGCAAATTTCAACAGACTGATATTCCTATTGAAGAAAGTTGCTACTCCAAGTAGCTCAATAAATGAAGCTAAGAAGATTCGACTATTATAAAATAGAAAAGTGGGTAACTTCTTCATCATTTCTTTAAATCTTTTACTGGTCTTTTCTATGGGTAATGCTTCAATTATCTTTTTTGTACCTTCTATTAATTCCTCTTGTTGATTATTAATATACATAAATCCTCCCCCAAGAGCAATCGGTCTTTTATCCATACTCATTGAGTACATTGGGATATCAACAATTTCATGACTTGAAAGTAAATCAAGTGTTCCTCCCTGTACTCTATCTTCTATAATAATACAGTTATGTTTCTTTTTAAATTCTGATAGCACAGATATATCCATATCCTGTCCAAAATAGTGTGTTATTACAACTAAATCGCAGTTATCTAGTTTAGGGATTTCTTCAATTCCATTATAGTTTTTATTTAATTTAATAATGTGAATGTTTTCTGGTTTAACATACTTTTCCATAATGTTCCTAAATGATGTGTGCTGGATTGGAGTTGTTGCAACCACCAGATCTTCTTTATAAAAATACTGCATGCAAACCTCAAATAATCCTCTACATGAATAACCTAAAATTGTGGTGTATTTATCGGATTCTATCCAAAGATCATATTTTTTAGAAGTAAGAAGATTAGTAAAATGTCTAACAAAATCAAAAAAGTTTAGGGCTAAATAATCTGGTGCTGCTTTGATAATTCTTCTTACCATGCTGAATCTGGTCAAATTTAAGATTTAAAAGAATAATGGTTATTCAAGAAAGATATTTAACTCCTAACCTATACATATCGTTGAATAACTATACATATCGTTGAATAACTATAACAATGTGAAATCATCGATATATATCGATATCTGTTTCAATAAACTTTTTAATGATGAAGTAAACGCCCATTTTACTACATGTAGATTACAGTTCATAAAGGGTGGAAAGATGTCAAAGAGAAGTAAGAAGCAAAACCAAGTGACTCTAAACAACGAGATAATTCCTTGGCATAGTATGAAAATCAAGAAAATCTATGAAGAATTAGGAACTAGTGACAAAGGATTAGATGAAACTGAAGTTATAAGTAAGTTTGATATTTATGGGCCCAATAAACTAACAATAACTGAACGGTTTAAAATTCTCAAAATGAT
Source organism: Candidatus Heimdallarchaeota archaeon (assembly GCA_030608385.1). Classification (GTDB taxonomy): domain Archaea; phylum Asgardarchaeota; class Heimdallarchaeia; order Heimdallarchaeales; family Heimdallarchaeaceae; genus UBA460. The sequence goes on along the minus strand of JAUWEG010000119.1, from coordinate 3,808 downwards.
TATTGAGCAATTCACAGGTTTCTTGGTGATATTACTTGCAGTTGCAGGGTTTATTAGTCTAGGAATAGGCTTGAGCAAGTATTTTAGAGGGGAAGAAGCTGAAGAAATTATTGATGCAATAGCTATTTTTGCAATAATAATAATTAACGCAATAATAGGTTTTGTTCAGAACTTTAGATCTAATCAAGCTCTAGAGAAGTTGAAAGAATATTTCGATCAAGAAGTTGTAGTATTAAGAGCTGGTAAAGAAGAGATTTTACATAGTTGTGATCTTGTACCAGGAGATATAGTGATTTTGGAAGTTGGGGATAAAATCCCAGCTGACTGTAGGTTAATTTCTGCAAATAATCTCAAAATTGATGAAGCTCCTCTTACAGGAGAATCATCATCGATAACTAAAAATCTAGAACTTGTTTCTGAGGATGCTAGACTTCACGATAGGAAAAATATGGTTTATAGTGGAACTACATGTGTTTATGGACGAGCTCAAGCAGTTGTTGTAGCAACTGGAATGTTAACCGAGATCGGGAAAATAGCTCAGCTAACACAAGTTAAGCAAGAACTAACACCTTTACAAAAAGCTCTTGACAAATTAGGCAAAGTCTTGGGAATAATCATTCTAGTAGTCTGTGCTCTTGTGATGGCTATTAATATGGGGCTTGGAGAACCAGCTTTAGAGAGCTTTGAAGTAGCTGTTGCTCTAGCCATCTCAGCAGTACCAGAGGGATTACCAGCAGCCATTGTTATAACATTAGCAGTTGGTGTATCAAGAATGGCTAAGAGAAAAACTATCGTTTCAAGGTTACCTGCGGTAGAAACTCTAGGTTCGGTAGATTACATTTGCTCAGACAAAACAGGTACATTAACAAGAAATGAGATGACAGTTAAAGAAGTTTGGACAATGGATGGTAAGACAGCTATTGGAGGTTCAGGATATCTACTAGATGGAGATTTTACTCAAAATGGAACTAAAATTGAACCATTAGAAACTCCTTCTTTGAACAAACTAATAGAAACTGCTTATAATTGTAATAATTCAGGGGTTCTGCGTAATGAGGATAAAATAGATATTAAAGGGGATCCAACTGAAGCTGCTCTAGTTGTTCTAGCTGAAAAAGCAGGATATACAAAAACAATGTTAAAAGAGAGGGATCATGAGATTTTCTTCGATTCTGAAAGGAAAAGGATGACAACAATAAATCTAGATAATGGAAAGAAAGTTGCATATATGAAAGGAAGTCCACAGATTGTTCTGACTAGATGTAATGAAGTCATGAGCAACAGTAAAACAAAAAAGATAACGAAAGAATTAGAAAAAACAATCTTGGATGCTAATCTAGAAATGTCAAGTAGAGCTTTAAGGGTTTTAGGAGTAGCATACAAGGAATTACCTAAAGATTATAATAAAGAAGACGTTCAAAAAATAGAAGATAATTTGATTTTCCTAGGATTAACAGGGATGATAGACCCAGCAAGACCAGAAGTGAAAGATGCAATAGAAGAATGTGAACAAGCTGGGATAACAACAATAATGATAACTGGTGATCAGAAAGCAACAGCAATTGCAGTTGCAGAAGAAATTGGAATTATTAAAAGTGAAGAAGACCTTGTAGTGAATGGGGAAGAATTCTCTTTAATGACTGATGAAGAACTAAAAGAGAAGATAAATCAAATAAAAGTTTACAGCAGAATGAGTCCAAAAGACAAATTCAGAGTAGTAGAAACATTACAAGAAATGGAGCATATAGTCGCTGTGACCGGTGATGGAGTCAATGACGCACCCGCTCTAAAAAAGGCAGATATAGGTGTTGCAATGGGCATTACAGGCACTGATGTAACTAAAGAAGTCGCTGACATGGTCATAACTGATGATGCTTTCAATACTATTGTTGATGCTGTTGAAGAGGGTAGAAATATCTTTGAAAACATGAAAAAGTTTATCCGTTATCTTTTAAGTTGTAATTTTGACGAAATCTTCACAGTTCTTATCATCTTTGCAGCTTTTCGCATCTTACCTTTGTTACCTTTGCAAATTTTGTTTCTAAATCTTCTAACTGATGCCTTACCAGCTCTTTCCTTATCTTTTGACCCTTATGATCCCGAATTAATGGCTCGTCCTCCAAGAGGTAAACAGAAATCCTTTGTAAAGGACATCTATCTTTTTGCATTTTTAGCTGGCATTGTTGCTTTCTTTGCTACTGTTTCTACCTTCTTAATCGGTTATTTAGGAATTGGAGATAGGGTTATTACTGACTGGGCTTTAAAGAATGGATTAACACTATCTCCCGAAGAATTCAAACACGCTGTGGTTGCTTATTCGCAAATGCTTGCCTTTATCGCCACCCTTTCGTTCGAACTTTGGTTTGTCTTTATTGCAAGGAACAATAATGAAACTTCTCTATTTAAATCTAAACCCTTTAAAAATAAGTTTCTAATTGGTGCAGTAGTTTTATCATGGGCACTTTTACTTCTCGTGATTTATATTCCTGCGTTACAGATGATTTTCAGCGGATTTAAGGAATTTAAAGTTGCATATCTCCTCTCAGGTGAAGATTGGTTGTATATTCTAGGATTCACAATAGGTTTCTGTGCTTTTACGGAGCTTGCTAGATACTTTTTAAGATCTACGGCTTTCCAAAAAATAAGAACAAAGCTCAGTTTCAATTAATCCTTATTTTTTCTTTTTCCTTCTTTTTTCCATTTTCTTATATTGAATTTGAATTGTTATTAGGCTGCATTTTTGAATGGGATTGTAGCCTTAATTGAAAGATATATAATCTACCTATTTTTACTCTATGTAACTGCAAAATGTGAGAGTGGAATAGTTTACAGAAAACAATACTCAGCTCGAAAAGATAGATTCCTTAATGGATTCGTACAACTATAAGGAAGCTTTGGAGAAAATTACACAATTAGAGGAGACTCCCAATATCTCAGAGAGCGATTTTGCAGAACTTATGTTTCGAAAATCATTCGTACTTACACATTTGGGTTTTTTTGACGATAGTATTTCCCACGCTCAGCACACACTAAATCTATTTGGAGGAAAGCTAATCTCCTTCACTCAGAAATATGATCTCTACTTTGTAATTATTGAATCTCTCTGGAGGTTAGGTAAATTTGAAGAAAGTCTTCTAATGATTGAAAGAGTAGAGAACTACGCAAAAAACGCTATTATCGGCGAAGAAACAACTGTTATGATGGAAATTGAAGCACAGATTCAGTTTCACAAAAGTTGTGTTTATTGTTTTACAGATTTGAAGAGATCAGTTGAGTATGTAGATAAAAGCTTGAATCTTTCAGATGAGATTGATGATAAAGTTCTCTATGCAAGAACCCTATTTCGTAAGGGAAAAATTCTAACATACCAGGGAAAATTGGATGAGTCACGCGAGATTCTTGAGGAGAGTTTAGAAATCGGAAAAAAGCTAAATGACCATAGCATAATGGCAAATTCATTAGTTGCAATAGGCGAAATTCACAGGTTAAAGGGGGATTTTGGTCAAGCATTGCAATTCTTTGATACTGCTTTGATTCTCCTTCAAAAAATTGGTAACAATTATGGTATGGCTATTACTTACAATAATGTGGGAATAGTTTATTACAGCCAAGGAGATTTCGATAATTCTTTTGAGCATTTCACAAAAAGTCTTGAAAAAGCTCTTGAAATAGATTTCAATTTTACTGTTGTTGAATCGCTCTATTATCTTATCAATATACTACTAAGTAGAGATGATTACTTCGAAGCAAAAGAGCATCTTGACATATCTAGAAGCGCATCAAAAGATCAACAAGACACTATGATATT
>JAUWEG010000202.1 GCA_030608385.1 Candidatus Heimdallarchaeota archaeon | reverse complement strand
ACATGCAGACCTACCAGATCAAGGTGCACATCGACTACGCCCTCCACATCCCCTACGCCAAGACCAGCAACGGGGTCAACATGTGCCCGTGGGGGAGCAGATTTTAGATGATTTCTTACATTCCCCTCTCTTTCCAATACTTCAAAATGATGGAACATTGAAGCTTTATTTTGAAAGCGATTTTACTGAAGAAAATTCCACTTTACCTTTATCTCTTGATTACGGAATAAAAGCTTCTAATATATCTATTATAGTTCAAAGAATCTGGATTAATATTACTGAAATAGAACTTATTGGTAAAAGAGCAGGAAATTCAGTTTTCTTCACCAGTGATGATGTATTTGATATTCTAGATGGTCTGTATGAAACACAGTTGTTAAAATCTGGCAACCTTACAGCTGCTGAATATTCAGGCATACAGCTTTTCTTTAATACAACAGTACTAATACAAACAAACGATGATCTTTTCTACTTTGAACTTCAAGGAAAGGATTTTGTGGTTTTATCTTTCAATATGTTTGGACAAGAAAACAGTATGATAGATCTTAACATTGTTGAGGATACAATCAGTGAAGTAATATTAGATTTTAATCTAGAGATTTTATGGCAGAATAGCACAGTAAGAATGACAACCAAGGCTTTAGTGCTAAATTGAAATTACACAGTTTTAGGAAAAGACTAAAGAATTGTTCATTTTTCAATAAATTATATGGCTATCAATTACTCAACTATTCTACCACATGGTTTTAATTTAATAGAAAAAATTTATCCTAATCCTAATGATGAATGGAAACAGCTAATCGAAGCTATGAAATTAGTAGCTAAAGAGATTTATGAAGTTGATCCACAAGTAATACTTATTGCTTCTCCACATAATCTGAGGATAGATGGACAAATTGGTATAATCACCTCAGAATGGATTGAAGGAATTTGGTGGAATGATGAGAAAACTAAGAAAGCAGAACTAAAATTCAAAATTGACAGAAATACATCCAATCTTATTTATCAAAGGGCGAAAATGATGGATTTGCCAATTGTGGCTGTTAACTATGGAGCTGCAGAAGGAGAATATTCATCAATGAAAATGGATTGGGGGACAATGATTCCTCTTTGGTATTTAAATGAGATTTACAAACAAAACAAGAAAGATGTTCCTCCTGTTGTCTTGATCACTCCATCCAGAGAAATACCCTGGTCTAATCTAGTTGATTTTGGGAAGATGATGAATGGAGTATGTGTCAATAACAAAATCAAATCAGTTTATATCGCTAGTTGCGATCATGGCCATGCACATGATCCAGACGGCCCATACGGTTATCATCCCGCTTCCAAGGTTTTTGATAATCAGATAACCGAGTTGATTCAAAAAAATGAACTGAATAAAATATTAACTCTCTCACCAGAATTCATAGACCATGCAAAACCTGATAGTTTTTGGCAAATGCTAATTTTGTTAGGGATTTTAGAAGTTTCAGATCTAAATAATGATTTGTGTGTTTATGGATGTCCTGAATACTACGGGATGATCGTAGCAACATACAAATGAATTTTTTCTACACTAATCAAATACTTTTCCCCCATATATTTAAGAAAATGTAATTTTAAATTTTCACTAAATAGGAGATATCAATAATGGAACATATCGGAAAAGAGTTCATGAAAAAAACTCAATACAAATTTGTTTCGAAATCAGATCAGAGTCAACAACTTCCCCAACCACCTCTTGAGATGGAATATGCTCATAAGATGAGAAGTATAAATTTACCAAAACCTGAAGAGATAGAAATAGAGGATTATAGTTTAAGAAAAGCTATTGAAGAAAGAAAAAGTGTTAGAAAATATTCAGATGAACCTATTACTTTGGAGGAACTCTCTTGGTTACTATGGGCAACACAAGGAGTCAAAGAAGTTCATGGAAATAATTCGGCTACACTACGAAACGTCCCTTCAGCTGGCGCTAGACATGCTATTGAAACTTTCTTGTTGATTAATAATGTCAAAGACTTTGAACCAGGAATCTATAGGTATATAGCTTTGGAACACAAACTAGTAGAATATATTCTTGAAGAAGGAATAGATGATAAAGTAGCTGAAGCAGCTTATGGACAAAAGATGGTGAAAAATGATTCAGTAACTTTTATCTGGGTCGCAGATATTTATCGTATGTTCTGGAGATATGTTGAGCGAGGATACAGGTACATTCACATAGATGTGGGACATATTTGCCAAAATCTCTATCTAGCAGCTGAAAACATTAACTCAGGTGTTTGTGCTATTGCAGCTTTTCATGATGAGATGTTTAACGATTTACTTAAGCTTGACAAAGATGAACAGTTTGTCGTCTATTTGGCATCCGTTGGGAAGAAAAATAAATGATTGATAATAAGAAGAAATTCTACTTTACTTTAGCTTCAATGTTACTAGTTTCAGCTCTACTGACTGCACTAGTAGCAATAGTTGAACCTCAACTTATGCTAGGGCAGAATATTATTTTCAGTATCTTAGTATTTACTTTCTTAACAGTAATTTTTGCTCTACTTATTCCTCCTGTTAACAAATTTGTGATAGATCTGTTGAAGCAAAAATATCTCTACTATATACTCTCCTCTAGTATATTGTTGTTCCTCCCTTTGCTAAACTGGATTTATGCAATTGAATTCAAACAAGCTGGTATCTCATTCCTTATTTGGTATTTTCTACCTACAATTCTATTTATTGTCCCAGCTTTTTTTGAAAATTTTAGATTTGATTTCCTGTTTCATATAGCTGCTGTAGTGCTGTTTGCAGTTGGTTTTGATGGAAGATTCACGTCTGATACTCTCTCAGGTTTTAGTTCTTCTGAGTACAATTTTAACGCATTATGGGTAAGTTCATTAATTCTCCTACTCTATTCAATTCAGCTTAATGAGTTTGAAGAGAAAACCAACTGGAAACCTTCGAAAAAAGGAGTACTATATGCTTTAAATTTGAGTGCAATTCTTGCAATTATCTCAATTCCCATAGGACTATTAACTAACTTTCTAGAATGGGCTCCTAATTTTTCTGATGTGCCAATGATTTTTGTCTCATTTATTGGTATTTGGATGACAATTGCCCTTCCAGAAGAATTAATTGCAAGAGGAGTTATCCAGCATCAACTCACTCAACGTGTTGTTAAGAAAGAAGGAAAGTATTTTAAATATTGGAAGTGGGGCATCCTAATTGTCGCTTCTGTTATCTTTGGTATAAGTCATTGGAATAATACTTCTCCTGAGTTTATTTGGGTCTATATTCTACTTGCATCTATTGCTGGAATTGCATACGGTATATGTTGGTGGAAAGGAGGTCTGTTTTCAGCTATACTCATTCATACTCTAGTTGATTGGGTGTGGCAATTATTCTTTAAAGCAAGCTAATCATCCCACGCAATAATTTTTAAATAAGTTTTTCATGTTAGAAACTGGTTAATGGTATGGTAAACAAATACCCTGTCTTTGTTCTTTGTGGCAGAGATGCTAAAAAGAGAGAAT
>JAUWEG010000104.1 GCA_030608385.1 Candidatus Heimdallarchaeota archaeon | reverse complement strand
ACAAATGTATAACCACCTTGGAACCATTCTATATCATGACCGTATTTGTCTTCCCAATTAGAGAGGATATTTATTGAATCTTGACATAAGAGGATTTTTGAAGGATTAGTATGAGTGGCTCTTATTCCTCCAATAGCTTTTTTGTTCTGACCTTGACCTGATGAAGAAAGTGATTCTATAACTGCAACTTTCAACCCTTCCCTAGACATTGCATAAGCTGCTGGAACGCCTACACTTCCTGCGCCAATAATTATGACATCATATTTCTTACTCATTTTACTCATCCTCCTCCTGAGATCCGATGAAATACTTCAAAGGTACTTCTATAAATAGAGGTCTTTGTACAAATGGAGTTATTTCATCATAAGAGATACCTTCTTCTCTGAACAACTTCTCTATTAGTTTTGAACAAGTTTTAGCTCCACAAGCACCCATCCCAACTTTTGATTTGGCTTTCAGCTCGTTGGCATCAGTTATGCCAAGTCCGATCAAAGCTCTTATTTCTCCTGCTGTAATTCTTTCACATCTACAGATTATTGCTTCGTCGGGAATTATATCTTGATACTGCTCTATTTCCTTAAGTTCATATGTTTTAGGAATTTTGAACGAAACTGCTTCCAAAGCAACTTCTTTTGGTAGTTTAACTGTAACGAGTTGAGTCTTAGAATATTTTTTCAAAATTCTAACCTTTTCAACTTCATAGAATCCCAGCTCCTCACCATCTTCATTAACCACCATTAGTTTATCTCCCTCCTTTACTTTTCCAACAAAGATTTCTGTTGGAATTGTTACTTCAGGATAATTTGAATCGTCTCTGTAATCTAGAAGAGTAACTGCTAAACCCGGACAAACTGCAACACATTGAGCACAGCCTATGCATTCAACTTCTTGTTCTTTCTGAAATTCTGGTAAGCCCAGTATTCCACCTTCAGGAATAATGATGAGCTCTTTGGGACAAACTGAGGTACAGGGATTACAGGGAATTTCTTGATTACAATGAAAGACAGGATAAATTCCTTCTTCTCTGATAGGTTTCTCTATTTTTACAACTGGTCCTGGATGACTTTTTAGAATCTCAGCTTTTTCTTCCCATTCAGTTGGTACATCTTCTTTGGTAAGACCAAGAGATTGACCTATTTTCATACCCGCAATTTTACCGCTGAACATTGCAGAGGACGCTTCGGCAATTTCTAGAGCATCTCCTGCGGCCCACACATCCATACCAAATTCTTTTGCTTTCACGTAAAACTCATTTACAGAATCTAATCCAATTGCAATAAGAACTGTATCGACTTCGAATGTTCTTTCAGTTCCTTTTATTGGTTGAAATTTCTCATCTATTTGTGATATTGTAACAGCTTCAACATGATTTTTTCCATGTGTAGCTATAACTGTATGTCGAGTATAAATTGGAACATCTAACCTTCGTAGCTTATCTTCATGAACTTTGTATCCTCCACACTTTGGAAGAGCTTCAACTAATCCTACTACCTCAATACCTGCTTGAATAGCATGATATCCAGCGATAATTCCAACATTCCCACCTCCTATGATGAAAATCTTTTCGCTTGATTTAACTAAATCACGGTTCACTAAGGTTTGGAATGCTCCAGCTCCATAAACCCCTGGTAAAGTATTACCTGGAAAAGCAAGCATTTTTTCTCTCGCTCCAGTTGCAACCAAGAGTTTCTTAGGGTTAATATGAACATACTTATCACCCTTAAGTACTCCAACTAATTTATCTGAAAAAACAGCTATACAAGGACTATCTAACCAAACTTCTATGTTCTCAAACTCTTTTATCTGTTCTTCGAGTATCTTAGCAATATCAATCCCTCGAGTTCCTGCGAATGAATCTTTAACAGACCCAAAAAACTTGTGAGTTTGTAGGAGAAGTTTACCACCAAGACGATCTTTATCATCAATAAGAATGGTTTTAGATCCAAGTTTAGCTAATGTCAAAGCTGCTTGTAATCCTGCTGGACCTGCGCCTATTATAAGTACATCAGTATCAATAGTAGGAATTGGTTTGAAAACTACCTCTTCATCATCTTCAGGAAGAGGAGGATAATCTTCTATACTCTCTATTTTTTGACCTTCTTTCAGAGGGGTCATACAAGATTTGAGAGCAATACTATCAACTAAAACTGTACACTGAGCGCATTGACCATTTGCACAAAAAATTCCTAAAGGTGCTTTGTCTTCAGGATGTTTTCCAAAAATCTGAACTCCGTTGGCAATAAGAGCAGAAGATATCATTTCCCCCTTTTTACCAAACAACTTTTTGTCATCAAAAGTAAAATTTACAATTACAGATTCCTTTTCTTGTAATATGGGATGATTTTTGATTCTTTTTTGTTCATTGATAAACATAATTCCACCTAAAGGAGCTCAAGTCAGATTTTTTCGAATTAATTATAAGTTTTCAGACATGGACTTTATGTAAAGCTAATAATAAGACTTTCGCCTACGAATGAAGTATTTATACGTTTCAAGCGTTGCTAGAGGTATAGTCACAGCAACTAGAATAACCAACCAGTCAAAAATACCTAGAGGGAGAAATTCAGGTAGAAAGGGAAAGATTTTCGCTGCAAGTATCTGTAATGGTTTGATATACATTAGGAGAATATGCAGTATTGGAACACTGAAAACCAGAATAAAAACTATCCATTTTCTATCTTCTTTGAATGAACGAAAAACGGATTTATTCAATCTTCTTAGACTTAAAACTACGAGACTTTCAGTAATAACTAGTACTGTAACGAACATAGTTCTTGCTTTAGCATGTTCAAGTGTAACTGGAGAAGAAAGCACAGATCCTGGTTCTCCAAAAAGAATTGGTATTATTCCAGTTTGGTTGAAACTTGAAATTGAAAGTAGATTAAGATAACCAAGTAAGAAAACCATTCCACCTGAAAAAGCAAGAGACAAGGCTAGAACAATAAGAGCAAAGACATATTTCTTGTTGAAAATTTCTTCATCATCTCTGGGAGGATAATCCATAATCTCTTTGGTAATACTATCAAAGATGAAAGCTAATGGAGGGATTAAGTGAGCGGTTGAAAAGATGTATACTCTTTGAAAATCATTAACTAAATGGAAACCAGGAATAAAAGAACTAGCGAAATAAATGATTGCCTCAGCAATGTTGAGTGTGATATAAAAGAAAATCATAACGCGGATGCGGTCAAATAGACCACGACCCTCACGAATACCAAGAACAGTACTAGTGAAACTATCATCAGCAATAACAACGTCGGAGGCTTGTTTAGCAACCTCAGTTCCAGCAATACCCATACAGATTCCAACATCAGCATTAGTAAGAGCCAAAGCATCGTTAACACCATCCCCACACATTGTTATAATCTTGTTTTTACTTTGATATTTCTCTACTATTACTTGTTTATGTTGTGGTGATACTCTTGCAAAAATTCTTGCTTTGAAGAACTCTTCTTCTGTCAGATTTTTTATTTGATTTCCTTCTACTACTAGTTCATCTCCTCTTACTATCCCTACTTCTTTTGCTATTGCTTTTGCTGTTATTGGACTATCTCCTGTGATCATTATCGTTGTTATTCCTGCTTGATAGGAGTCTTCTACTGCCTCACCTACTCCATATCTTGGGGGGTCTAGCATACATACGAATCCATTGTATATCAGCTCATTTTCTGCTTCTGCTCGATTATTTGTTATTACTGTATCCTTACTCATTGGACGTAGACTTAGAGATATTACTCTATATCCTTGAGCTGCAAACTTACTCACATTTTCCATTATTTTCTCTTTGTCTTCCTTTGTAATTGCTCTATATTTTTCTGGTTTCCCTATGTGAGTACATAATGGCAAAATTGTTTCACTTGCCCCTTTGCAGAATAGTGTGTACCCTTCTTTGTCTTGGAATGTTTTACTCATTCTTTTCAGTACTGAATCAAAATTAAATTCTGATAGATATCCATACTGTTTTCTTATCTCTTTTTCTACTATTCCCGATTTGTTGAATAGAGCTAAGAATGCACCATCTGTTGGATCTCCTGTTGTTTTCCACGATATTTGGTGATGTGGTTCAAACACTTCCTCTACTATTAAGTGCGCATTGTTGTTCAGTAATCCTCCAACTAGTAGATATTCTAGTGAAGAGTCTTCTGCAAATGGTTTCAATGAATCTGGCAAATGATATTCATCAATTGAATCTGGATACTCTTCTCCTAGAGGATATATTGCTCCTTTATTGCTATATCCAACACCTGAGACCCCATAAAATTGCTCTGTGTCCCAAATTCTTTGAATCGTCATCTGGTTTGAGGTTATTGTTCCTGTTTTATCAGTACACAGGATGGAGCTTCTCCCTAATGTTTCTACAGCTGAAAGATTTCTTATTATCACTCTATCTTTTGCCATTGATAATACTCCTGTCAAAAGAATCAATGTTGTTAACAGGGGGATGCTAATTGGCATAATTGACATAGATGTAGTAACTGTGATCACAACATCTTCTAGGAAAACAACATCTCCTAGAGTACCATTGATTGAATGTATAATTGCTTTGTAAACAACCGAAACCACTAAGAATGTAACAACTGTTAATCCCAACCACTTCGCTAATCGGTTGACTTTGGATCTAATTGGTATCTCATTTGAACCTATTTCTTGTAGTTCAACAGATAATTTTCCTAATTCAGTAAAAATACCTGTATTTACTACTAATGCAACCGCTCTTCCAGATTCTAGAAATGTTCCAGTGTAAAGCATATTGATTCTCTGTGAAATTGGCGTATCTTCTTCTAGACATTCTTGTGGAGAATTTGTTTTCTCCACTGCCACTGACTCCCCAGTAAGTGCACTTTCATTCACTAAACAATTGCTAGCATAGACTATTCTAGCATCAGCTGGAATCCTGTCTCCTTGATCCAGCTCAATCAAATCTCCCGGAACTAGTAAGTCAGCTGTAATGCTTTCAGGAACTCCATCTCTTATTACTGTAGATGATGGTGCTGATAGCTTATGAAGTGCATCAAGTTTGAATTGAGCTCTTATTTGTTGGAAAATTGTAAATATGATATTTGCACCAATAATCAACATCCAGAAACCTATTTGTCCCCAAACATCTGATGATGATTCCTTGAAAACAAAAGCTTTAATCAATCCCAATATAACCATGATTAATGCAACGATAAGGTAAATATTGATGAGCCAATTAAGAAGTGGAGCAATATAAACATCCCATATGGAACCTTTTACCTTAGGGATAACGTTAGTTCCATATAGTTCCAATCTCTGTTCAACGATTTCATGCTTGAGACCAAACTTTACATCAGTCTGTAAATCTTCTGTAATCTTCTTTATTGTAGCATTATGAGAACATAGCTCAATTTGGTCATCATAACTTCGTTTCTTTTTCCGCATCGTTTTCAACCGATTCGCCAATTACAGATTACAATCACCTATCGAATTTAAAACTTTAATGGGAATATGATGTAATCGCATTCTTTATATTTTGAGTAAAGTTTAATAAAACTATCACAAAATGGTTATTATAAGATAATCAAAATCAAAAACGCAAAACGAGAGATTACGATGAGTGAACAACCCACAGGTCCCCCAACTGGTCCCCCCGGAGGTCCGCCTAGAGGTCCGCCTAGAGGTCCTATGTTTATGAGGGATGAGTATCAAAATTTAATCGACGAATTTACAAAAGATGTTAAAGCTAAATTGAAGAATGATATTGAATGTCTTATATTGGTTGGCAGTGTTGTTACTAAAGAACATATTGCTGGAGAATCCGATTGTGATTTTCTTATTGTTCTAAAGGAAAAAGCTTCTGGAGATAATCTAGAAAAAACTATGATTAAGATAAGTGAAGTTGTTGCAAAATATTTAGAAGACCCTCTATATAGTTCGCTCCTAGATGTCGAAGTTTTAACAAATACTGAAATTCCTAAAGATGGTGAAGGAACAGATTATCCCTGGACTAGAGTCTTAGTAGCTCAGATGGGTAAAACTCTAATCGGAAAAAATCCTTTTGAAAAAATCAAAATAAAAGATGAAGACATTAAATCGTCTGCAAAAGAAATGGCAACTATGTTTCTCGAACAAATAGTCGAAATTCCTAAACTTACTGAAGAGGAAGCTGACGAATATGATAAACTCTATCTTACAGTAGATGCTATTTTAGGCTGCGGTTGTGCTTACCTTTATTACAATGGCGAAAAAGAATTTTACAGAAGTTCTGCAATCATTTTATTTGAAGACAAATATCGAGATAAGATTAACATTGAACCAATTCAAACTAGTCACAGATTACGACTAGCTGCAAAGACAGTTAACACAGATAAATTTACAGCGAAAGCTACTAAATTCTGTAAAGAAGTAGTAAAGCAACTTTCCTAAGATAGGGATGAAAGATGTCGGGAAAAACCAGAATTGATGCACTTGTTGAAAAAGTTGAGAGTTCTTTAATTCTAATGACAGGAGAATCTGGAACTGCAAAAGAAGACCTTGCGCAAAAATATATAGAAGATGGAATAGCTAACGACGATACAATTCTAATAGTTCTTTTTGCTTCTTCAGCTACTGATTATATCAAAAAACTCAAATCAGGAATTCCTGGGTTAAAAACTCATATTGATACAGGTAGAATTCACTTTATTGATTCAATATCATACCGTTCTGTTCCAGAAAAAAAACCAAAAAATACTTTTTTCTTAGATCATGCAAGCGATCTTTTAACACTATCAGTCACAATTAATAATCTTGCTAATAAAACAAAGAAGCTACGGATTGTTTTTGATCAGTTAGCAATTCTTATGCTTTATAACTCTCCTATGCAGGTTTTGAATTTCTTACAAACATTAGCTGCTCGCATCAGGTTAAGAGAACAGTCAGCATTGTTATTGCTTGATTCTGGAGTTATTGATGATCAAACAGAAAACACTCTTCATACAATTGTTGATATGGTTGTTGAAACTAAAAGAGAAGAAGAAGCAGAAGGTGTACAACAATTAGTAAGAATCAAATTTGCTCAAGGTAATTTTGAACCTAGATGGGTTCAAGTTCTGTAGATTCAGAATCTCTATTTCTTTTTAGATAATTTTCTTTTAGCTAACGATTTTATTATTTTTCCAAAGATTCTGCTATTACTCAAAGTTACAATTAATCTGTTTCTAAAACCTGGAACATAAATTGTTTTCTTCTTTGATAACGCTTCTAGAGATCTTTGTGCAACTTCATTTGAACTCATCCAGAATTTCTTAGGGACAGATGTTTTATCAAATCTCTCGAGTTCTTTTGTATCATGAAAACCAGATTCAGTCATCCCTGGACAAAGGGCTTGAATTTTGATGTTTGTATGTTTCAGCTCCTCTTGCAGTGCTTCAGATAAAGTAATTAAGAAAGCTTTAGTTGTTGTATAAGTGACATTACCATATTTTACGATCAATCCACTTATAGAAGATACATTAATGATTGTCCCAATATTTCTCTCAACCATTTGAGGGAGAACAGCTTTACACAGCTGAAAACTAGCAATATTATGCACATTAATCATATCTATTTGTTTTGTCAAATCACTTTCGATAAAGCTACCTGGAATCCCATATCCGGCATTGTTAACTAGAAAAGTTATATTTTTGGTTTCTCTCAATTTCTCATAAACGGCATCAATTTCTTCAATTTTTGAAAGATCTGCTTTTATCGTTAAAACTGCAATTTCATTCTCCTTTTGTAATTCTACAGCTAATTCTTGAAGTTTATTTTCTCTCCGAGCTATAATAATTAAATTAAATCCCATGACTGCGAATCCTCGAGCAAAAGCTTCTCCAATTCCACTTGATGCTCCTGTTATAACAGCAAAAGGTTTTTCTTCTTCATTCATCAGACTTCACTTTTTAAATCGGTAATAACTCAACACAATTACAGTTACACCAAAAAAACTTATACCAATTATGAAAGCTGTTAATACCCACCCTTTTTCTTCCACAGCTTCAGGGTTCAGCAGAGAAAGAATATCATACTCAATCATATCAATGTAAGTGTGAATATTGTTTACTCCCAAAAGAGGGGTTAATTTTGCTAATTCCGCGTTTGTATCTCGAGCAATCTGGATTATTAGTTTCTCTTCAATCTGAGGTTGGGTGATAATAATAGAAACGTTTTCAGTAATCATCGTTTCAATAATTTCCTCTAAGTGTTGAGCTGATGGTTCAGATCCTTCATGTTCTTCAATAACCCCCATTCTTTCAACACCTAAAATATTCAAAAGGTAGAGAAAAGATGGATGATGTACAACTACTTTCAAGCCAATAGTTCGATTGAAAGGAGTTTCTTGCATACTTACCAATAAATCATCAAGTTCTGCTAGATAGTTATCTCTATTTGATTCATACTCTGTTTGATGAGCAATATCAAGTAAAATAACTTCATCAGTAATGTTTTGAGTGAAAATTTTCGCTAAATTTGGATCCATCCACAGATGAGGATTTGCATTTCCAGTAATCGGATCTACTTCCATCATATCGTCGGTA
>JAUWEG010000177.1 GCA_030608385.1 Candidatus Heimdallarchaeota archaeon | reverse complement strand
CTTAGGAAAAATTCTGCTAATACTTTTCCAATCTTGGTGGAGAGGAATAAAATACATACCTAATCTAATAGTTAGATTAGCTAAATTTCTTTATGATCCTGAAAGATTCAAAAGAATGGTTAGGTGGGTTAAGGCTAAACTTAAGGCAATCTTCACTTGGATTGGCGAAGCATTCAAATTTATCTTTGTTCGGAATTACCTTCTTCTCTTTGTTTTAGGGATAGTAATATTCTTCTTACTCTTCTATAAGGTAGATAATGTGGGTTTGGAAGTTAGTTTATCCATATCTGCTTTGGTGTGTGGAGTTGCAATAATAAAACCAATACTTGATTGGAGAGAACATTTTGGGGAAGGGATAAGTAAAGCTCGATTGTTTCTATACAAAACAAGTCAAAAATCTAAGAAAATATTACGCATCAGAAGTATAACAAGATGTCCACATTGTATGAGACCAAATCCAATTACTAGGCGAGAATGTTGGAACTGCAAGAAAGACATACCAAGATGTTTAATCTGCAACAATATAGTCGAGAGAGAGACAGAAATTTCTAGATGTAAATCGTGCGATAATATATTCCATGTGAAGCATTTGAAGACTTGGTTGAGATTTAACCCCAAGTGTCCAGTGTGCCATAAAGAAATGAAAAAGATAAAGACTGAAGTATTTAAACCCCCATTAGTAGAAGATCAAATAACAGAAAGATTTGATAAACAATCTATAGATACTATCCCTGATACTAAAGATTTAACTCAAGGAGAAATAGAGAAACCTGAAAAACTTGAAGTAGAATCAGCATTCATAACATGTAATCAATGTAAAAACAAAGTTTCATCAACTGCAAAGTTCTGTTCTATTTGCGGTAATCCTACAGATTTGGAAGAATAAAAGAGACTTAATTCCTTCATCTCTTAGTAGAGCTTCAACAGTTAGAAGAATACAATATAACTGTTTTTCTTTTTTCACTTTGTTTCATACTTGAATAATTTTCCAGCTAAAGCTATAAGAGATGTAAAAATCAGGACACCAGCTCCTATGTAAATCAATAATTCAGCTGTTCCCCCAAGACCTAGTATTGCACTTCCTACAATTCCACCCATTCCAAATGATAATATGCCAACTACTTGTAATCCCATTATCATTGATTCTTTGCTAGGTTTATGTTCATGGACATGTGAGTGAACTCCAAAATTAAATCCTTGACCTCTCCCAAAAGATACATTTAGATGTCTGTGTTTATGGTGAATTTTAGTATTTGATAACTCTTCATCAAAGTAATTTTCCATCTTGAGAACTGCAATATTTCTAGCTGGTTCCATCAGAGATTCTCCTAGTCCAACTGTAGCAAAGAGAAACAGAACACCAATCCATGGATAAACTATGTTATAAAAAACAACACCAACTCCCTTTATAACCATACTAAGAGCCATTGGAATCCATGATCCCATTTTATCAACTAATTTACCCGTAAAAATTTGCGCAAGTCCCCAAACTGCGTCACCAAAAAAGAAAATTATCGAAACCTGTATTTTGGAAATCCCATGTGAATAAAGAACTAGAGGAAGATTCGGCGTATATATCCCATGAGAGAAATCATAAAATGCATAAATCAATAGAAGTAGAACAAAAGGTAGGAATTTGAAAAGTTCTTTAAGGTTACCAAAATGGAAGTGAGGTATAGCTATACTGTCAACTTCAAAGACTTTGGCATCTGATCTTCTTAAAACAACTAAAGCAATAATAACTGAAATTAAAGCAAGAGAAATTCCGACTAATAAAACAATTTGGAAAGGAGTAAAAATCCAAAAAGTTTGATCTACAAATATAGCCTCTTCAAAAAATCCTGCTAAACCTTGTCCTACTGCTCCACCAAAGAAAATACTTCCAAAAAGAGTCCCAACAGCTTCTCCTTTATTTTCTTTGTAGTTTGTATCTGCATAATTAAGAATAGCAATTATTAGTAAACCAGTTCCTAGACCTTCAAAAAAACGTGCTATTGTAACAGGGACTAGAAAAGGGAATATCAAAACTGTTAGGCTAGAAAACCACATCAACATAACAATAAAAAATGAGGATTCGCTTCTCCCACAAATTCTTGATAAGAATAGTAACCCTACAACTTGTCCTACTGAAAACAAAACAGAAGTAAGAGAAACAAGTGCTTCATTCCCACCAACAGCAACTACTTGAAAAGGTAACAATAATCTAGCAAGACCAATACCCATAGACGCAAGAAGAATCAGAGAGAAATGATAAAAAAGACTTTTGTCCCTGAAAAGAAGAACTGGCATAGGATATCACATTTTAGTAGGTTTTGTTTATTGTTACTTAGAATTACTTAACTTTTGCTGAACAATTATGAAAACCAAAAGTTCCTTTCAATGAATAAAGAATCATGAAATTAGGAGAAAATAAAGAATTCTTGACTATTTTTGTAGAAAGTACAAGTATCCCGCATTAAATACCTTTAAAAATAAGGTTTACAATATTTTGAATTAGAACCGTTTAGAGGTTAAAGTAGAAATTATCAAAGAGGTAAGATTATGGTAGAAGTAATAGAATGGCCACTAGGAAAAGGAAACGAAATAATGTATAGACATCCCAGGGACACAATTAACTGGGGCGATACCGTAAATTGTATGCCTAACCAAGTAGCAATATTCATCAAAGATTCAGTAGTCTATGATGTTCTTAAGGGTAGGACCCTTATGAAAACAAAGAACATTCCACTATTGACAACATTTTTATCTAGAATAGTTGGATACGACAAAAGTCCATTTAACTGTCAAGTAATTTTTGTCAATCTAGCAGATTTTCAAGGAAAATTCGGTGGGCGTTCACAAACACAAGAATTAGCACCTTTGCAATTCTTTGGAGATTATTTCTATAAGATTGATGATATCCAGAAATTTGTTTTCGAAATTGCAGGGAATAGAAACATTTACACAACAGCATCATTTAATGAATTTTTCAGAACATTCATTGTTGAATCTGTAATAAGTACATTGTCAGAGAAAAGCATTGTGGATGCGATGTCAGGCTTGGGTAAAGTATCTGATTTCATTAAGAAGGAAGTAGGACCTGATCTAAAAGAATTCGGAATCAAACTTAAGACTCTCAAATTTGGAGGCATCGACACAACACCTGAGTACAGAGATCGTTTGTTCTGGATGCGCTCTGGTGTGTCCGCTGGTCAAGTCCAACAATATGCTGGAATGGCAAAAGTTGTAGAAAAATTGCCTGAAGGTGGTGGTTCTGGTTTAACTGGAGCTGTTATGATAAACAACCTTTTCTCTAGAAGTGAACTAAAACAAGCAGATAAAATAGAGAAAAAAGGTGAAGTAGAAGCAGCATTCATAACTTGTAACCAATGTAAAAACAAAGTTTCACCAGCAGCAAAATTCTGTGCTAATTGTGGGGATCCAACAGACGATGAAAAGAAAGGTGAAGTGAAGTTCTGCACTGAATGTGGAGCTAAAAACGCACCTGATGTTAAATTCTGTGGAAATTGTGGACACAAATACTAAATTTCTTCCCTTTTTTTATTTTTATTTTTAAGTATTTTCAAACCGTTTATTAGACCTCAATCACCTGGTAAGTATCGATAAACTATATCAAATATTGTTCTCAATTATTGTGTAAAAAGAAAAAGAAGAAAAAAAGAGTTACCATTCGGTTAGGAAACGCCCTTGAATATCTCTGAAGCTTCCAAAAAGTATTGAGAAAAAATCAATAAATGGACCAAATCCAAAGATTCCCAAAGTAAAGAGATATACAAACCCCATTCCGACATTCCCTACATAAAACCTATGAAGTCCCAGATAGCCAAGAAAAATACATAGAAGTAATGCAACAGCTCGACTATGTGGAGATGGCGGTTGTTGTACATAAACAGGTTGTTGAACTACAACTATAGGTTGAGCTTGAGGTTGTTGAACTACAACTACAGGTTGAGCTTGAGGTTGTTGCATTGGTTGCTGTACTGGTTGTTGAGTTGTTTCTTGTATAGATTTTCCACAGTTTGCGCAAAACTTTACTCCTTGTTCTAAAGATGTTCCGCAATTAGGACAAAAATACTTTGCTGCCATAATAGTCACTTTTTATAATAGCAAAAACATTATCCTTATTCAAATATATAACATTTATGTAACCTTCTGATAGGCATCTACTTGTAGATAGCTATGTTAGTGGATTTGCTCCATATTCATTAACATATATTTGTTATCCGACCTACTTTTCAATCTTTTTTTTGAATTGCTCACTCTGTTTATTTCCCAAAAAAAGGACTACTCCTACAGCTTGAAATCCAAATATGATTGGTACTATGAAATTAAATAAAGTGTGCCCTGCTCTACGGCTTGCATGAAAGACAAGATCCTTTCTTATAGCTCCTATAGCTACAGCTATTGTGAAAAGAACAGATATTATAATCATAGCTAGGAACGAATAAGCGTTGATACGAGGAAATTCTTTGTCTATAAAGAAAACAATAGTATATGCTAAAATTGCACCAAACAGAAACGCTGGGGCAGTATAAATTAACATGATATGTCTAGAAGAAGCTGTATCAGCTGGAGAATAAGCGAAAACAATGTACAGAATTCCTTGAGTTACACCTAAAACTGTTCCTGATAAACTCAACCACTTTGTAATCTTTTTCTTTTGGAAGAATGTCCACATTATAGAATAATAGATTAGCACAAAGAT
>JAUWEG010000055.1 GCA_030608385.1 Candidatus Heimdallarchaeota archaeon | reverse complement strand
GTTTAAGTTTGGTAAGATAAGTAATAAAAATTTCAATCTGTTTATCGGTTTGATTATGGGGAGAAAATGTTCCTTCTTCTCTCATAATAGATTCAATACCCAGATGAAGATCAGCTGCAACTAGAGCACTAATGTCCTCTAAGAACAGTAAGGGTAATCCATTAACAATCTTCATTTTATCATTAATATTAAATAATTCTATGGACATTAACTCCCCTATAGTAAAAATCGATTGAAACAATATATAGACTTGCTTCTTTGTCTATTTCTAACAAATAAAATAAGCTATTTTGAGATGTTTTTTCTATGTTTGCTCATTAATTCTCTTATTTTGAACCAATTATGACTAATCTAGAAGCATACATCTTCTTACATGCTTCACAACAATGAAAAACTATTGAACTCATTTTTTCTCCAATTAAATATAGAACAAAAGCCTGTTGCCATTCACTATTTTCTGCTGATAATTCCTTTAACAATGACCTATAAAGCTGGTGAGCTACTATCTCAAATCCTGTTATTCTCACTTTATCAAAATTTAGTATATCTGAAGAACTTGCATGTACCAAGTGATTAAAGACATTAATGCATTCAAGTATAGATTTATTCAAGTTATAGAAATATTCCATTGTTTGTAAGTGCATGTTAATGTGTTCTTGAGATAATAAAGAGACCAAATCTGCCATTAATTTAGCAGCATTTTTTAGATTAGTGAATATTGGGTCATATTGATTGATTGACATAATTTCTTTATCTAGGGGTTGATAAATGGTAGTTGTTATATCATCGATGAAATTGAGAACATTCTGGTAAAGTTGTTCCATTTTATCTGCTCTTTCCTCAATACCCGGATGATAAAGAAGTGTTAGCGTAACAAGATCTGCCATTCGAATTAATGTATCACTTACCAAAACAGAACATTGCAGAATTGTGTCAACAACTTCTTTCTGAGTTCTTCTTTCACCCGACATAAGTGAACTACCAAATAGTAAGACTAGCATTCAAGTATAAAGAGGTTATGGAAAAAGAAGAAAAGAGACTTAGAAATATCATAGAGCTATGTTTCGTTTAGTCCAATAGAAAGAAATATCGAGAGTGATTAGCTCTACATTTTTGATTTTTATATCTTCAGGTACTCTTGTTATTTTAGTAAAAGAGTGATAAGTCTGTTCCGTTTCTTCCGATTTAGGTAGAATAGAGATATTAGTTATCGAAATCACTGCATCAACAGTATAATGATCTGATGCTGTGTCATCTAATTCAGTACCAATTCCAATATTAGAACTTATCAAAGTGTTATTGAAATGTTGATTTACGAGGATAAAATCTATTCTCGACTCATAATTTAGTATATTTAGTGTATGACCTGGATTGCTGGGATGAAGAGTCCTATAAACATCTGTAAAATTATGAACTTTCGATGAGTAATTACCATATATTTCATCACTTGGGTCAAGTAACATTGTCGCAGGACCATACCCAAAATCAGTGAACGTACCTCTTGTAGTGTCGTTTACATCAGCAGGAGAGAGCGAATTCAGATCACCTACATACATTAATGGGACATCACCTAAATCATCCATATAATTGATAATCCCTTCTTGTTCCTTTTCTCTACGTTGCTCTTCAAAATCGCCTTCACAGCATTTAAGATGATATCCTATGATATGTACATCCTTCCCTTGGATATCCACTATTGCATGTATAAAATCATGAGCTGGGTAGTGAATTGAATCATCATCCAGTGTTAATGGAAAAATTTGATTAAATTCAAGAATTGGAAATCTGCTTAGAATTGTTTCTCCTGATGTATTATAAGATTCACCTTGTACTGTATATCCGATATAAGGTGCTTCTTCATAGAAATAACCATTGAACTGATTGATTATATCGTTTAATTTCTTATTTCCATTATTATCCCATGTACCTGTTTCTACAAAAATGGCTATGTCTGGATTTTCTGCTTTAACAACCTCTATCCATTCATCTCCTATACCAGATTCTTTGATATTGTAATTAAGAATTTTGAATTCATCAGTTGGTGGAGGATTGATGAAATTGTCAACTGTGCATATTATTGAAGTTGTTGCAGTTTTTCCTGATTTATCTGTAGCAACAGCTGTTATATTATGAAAACCATCCAAATACCCTGTAGTATCCCAGTTATATGTTGACGATTCATTTCGAAGAACATCATCAATAAAAATCTCTATTATCATCCCTTTAGAATCATCTTCTGCTGTAACTTCAATCAGTACGGTTCCAGAATAGCTATATCCTTTTCTGGGATTGTTTATTTGAATTGTGGGTGGAGTTTCATCTTTTAAAAGAACAATTGTAGTAGGAGTAATGATAGCAATTGCTACTAAAACTGCCATGCTAATAATGAATATTTTTGATTTTAGAAGGCTCATAGATTTCAATAGTGTCTTTTACTTCATACTAATAACAATTTTGTTTTATTCAGAAATATGAAACCATCTTAGATTTGTCACAAAACATATTAAACTCAAAGTTAATCTAAAATTGATGAAAGTTCTGGAATTTAGACGACACTCAAAACGAACAATACCTTCTCCACATCTGAATCAAGAAGGAATTGATAAAGCTCGAAAAATAGGGGAGGAACTGGGAGAATATGATCTAATAGGTTCTAGCTATGCTCCAAGAGCTATAGAAACTGCTGTAGCAATGGGGTATGCAGTTGATGAGATCTATGATGAACTAAGCATGACACCCGATTATATTGAAGATGAAGTAGTTTGGGGGATGAATTTTAGTGAATTTGCTGATGTGATTAAAAAAGAAGGTAAAACATATGATTATGTTAAAGAGATGGCTAATTTTCTATTGGAATTAGCAAAAAAACTACCAGATAATGGTTCTGCTTTACTTGTTAGTCATGGAGGTCTAATTGAACTAGTGGCTATAGGAAGTTTTCCCAAAGAGGACTATAGTTCTTGGGGAAAATATCTTGGGACATGCGAAGGTGTAAAAATATACATAAAAGATGGAAATTTTGAGAAAATAGAATTGTTAAGAATCTAATAGATTCAGATTAACTATTGAATAGTTTTCCAACTTCATGGGCCCATTTTTCAATTTTGTCCCAATCTCTATTATCATACTGATTCTCATGCAATCTTGTAAGTATTTGTTTACTAGCTATTTCTGGAATAAATTTTTTAGGTCCTTTTGCAAACTCGGGTAATTCTTTTTTTGGAATTCTTCCTCCAAAAGCAGCTTTAGCGACAGGATCCAGATTAGGGTGCTTTTCTAAAACTTTGACTAGAAAATTTTCATAAGCATACTTATAAAGATCTTCATCACCAGCAAAAGCCGAAGAGATG
The DNA here is from genome assembly GCA_030608385.1 of Candidatus Heimdallarchaeota archaeon. Lineage (GTDB taxonomy): Archaea > Asgardarchaeota > Heimdallarchaeia > Heimdallarchaeales > Heimdallarchaeaceae > UBA460. Next base: position 12,446 of record JAUWEG010000055.1, on the reverse strand, counting down.
AAAACCGCAACCTTTTTACCTTCAAAATTATTACTCAAGTACTTTTCTGCATTCTTAGTCCATTTTCCATATTTGATTCCACTGGCGATAATAACGTTATCAAAATCACTTAGATCTGGGCAAGCTCTATAATTTTCTAAATCCCAAATTTCGACATGTTGATTATACTCTTTTTCAAGAATTTTTTGAATTTCAGCACAAGCTTCTGTTGTGGCACTATATCTAGTACCGTAGACGATTAATGTTTCACTCATAAGATTCACCGCGTATAGTGTTCTTCTTGACTGAGTTGATGAGAGCTATATATATAATTTAGCAAAAGACAACTTTACCATTCTAGATTTCGTCGTTGAAGTGCCTACAAAATTACTTTTTCACAGTTTCTGAAGTTTTACTCCTCCCATCTCCACTTATAAAGAAGAAGTTAACAATTACCATAAGAATACCAATCCCAAGGAACAATATTGGTATATTGAAATCTGCGATTAAACCGAATAAAGGAGCAAAAATAAAAACTAGTACAGATTTGATTTGAGCTTCCACGCTGAGCATAGTAGCTCTTTGCTCTTTTTTCATAATATCTCCCAAATAATCAACACTTATTGGTCGACGAATATTTTCTAAAATGTAAATTAGTAAATAAAGAAAAACAACCACAATTGGCAATTCAAAATGTATGAATATAGCATTTAACAGAAGAACTCCTGCAAATATGTAGAATAATATATCCATAGCGGTTTTCGATTTTTTGAATAATTTCTTTATTCTGTAAGCATTGAGGGATGAAATTGATGAAAGGAGATAGAAAACTGAGTACATTACACCAAGAATTATTTTTATTATATCTCCTTCAGCTAAGTTTAGGTTTCCTTTGAGCCCAACATTGAGAAGAACGACTACAATGTATATTTTCAGAATTGGTTGAATATAGTCTTTCAGGCTTTTGTAAACCGCATCATAACTCGATGATGAAAAGATTCCTTTTCTCATCTGCCGACTCTTCATAGCTACAAATATGTCCTTATAGCCTTTTCCAAATTCCTTGAAGACATTCGTTTCCGTTGTTACTCTTTCATTCATAAATGATGGATAAGTAGCAACTAATGAGAAATCTATTATATAGGGTATAATTGTTATTAGAAAAACCCACTGAACATTAGGAACGAATAGAATAAAAACTATTGATATTAAACCATTCAATGTCGAGCCAATTAAAGACCAAGATCTTGTTCTACCGTAGACAAAAGTTTTGTGATCTTGGTAGTTTTTCTTATCCATCCACGTTAAAATCATAGCTTTGTGTGTTCCAGATCTAAACGCTTCTCCTAAACCATAGGTTGCTGCTCCAAGGAAAATTACAAAGAAGAATCTGAATGGAAGACTAATACCTATAAAATAAATCACAAAAGATAAAATATAGAAGATGAAGCAAAAGAGAAGTTCATTCTTTTTTCCAAATTTATCAGCAAGAATACCTGAGGGAACTTCTAAAACATAAGTAATTACTTCTTGAACTAAGAAAATCAATCCAATCTTAAAAAGAATGAAAGAAACACCCTCAGGAGAGCTAAAGGAAGTCTTAAGTGATATCTGATAAAATCCCGTCAGGAAGTAAATTGAATCTTGGTATGAATTGGAAAGATATTCATAAAGCATTATAATCAGATATGGCTCAAAAAATCGTAAATTCTTGAAGAAACCATAAAATTTGAACTTCCACATAAGGGGTTCTTTGAGAATCTGCTTCTGAATCAGTTTCTCTTCATTTAGGGTTTTCATATCTGACTCAAACTATGATTAAATAAGAAGATTATAATTTTTTCTAGTGTTTTAGCTATCGGGTATTTATTGTAAACTACTTTTTGTAGTTGCATCTAAAAGTAGATGACTAAAATATCCCAAAAGAAATCCAAAGATTAGATATACAAAGAGTAAGTTATCATATCGCGGAATAACCACAAAGGCCATGACGAAGGATCCAAGAAAGAAGACAGAAAGCATAAACCAAGAATGGAAAAATTTTCTATGACCTGGATTAGTCGGTCTTTCTATGATATCGGGAAGAATTGATCCGATGAATATGGGTAGAGTGGAAATAGATAGAATTAATGTTAAGCGTAGATATTGAAAATCATTGGAGAAGAAATAATATGATATGCCTACTAGAGGGACACTGAAAATAAAACCTACCGCGACGTGAGTTAGTCTATTTGACATAACAACTTCTCCTATATTGTTATACTCAAATTGATATAAAAACTGAAGTAAAACCACTGTCATACATTTCGCAAAAAAATATAAAGTATCTAGTAAAGTATGCATATGACTGAATTTCTTAAAAAAGCTGGATCGTGGAATGAGAAATTTAAATTATCTACTCAAATGGTCAGAGATATTCCTCCTGATACAATCCTTACAAATGGCTGGGATAAGAGAAAACTGTATATTCATCTTTACGGTTGGGATAATGAGATTATCAAATATGCTGAGGAATTAAGACAAAGTAAGCCTTTTCATATAATTCTTGAAGAAAGTATAGACGAATATAATCAAAGATTCTTTGATGAAAATGAAGGGTTGGATTTTGTTGCAGCTGAAAAACAATTTCTACAAAAACGAGAACAAATGCTATCTGTTTGTGAAGAAATCTTAACTAAATATCCTCAAAACAATAAAGAATTCGTAGGGTTCTTCTTTCTCTGGGAGCATGATGCACACCATTTGAATCAGGCGGGAGTAGATGTGTCAGAACTTGAGGGAAAATAATCTTATCTCTACTTCTTAACTAGATGCAAGAGATTCTGAACTCATTTTGTATACTTTTGGACTTTGATTTGGTATCAAATAATAATAGAGTAAGTTACAGCTCTTGCAGTAGTACTTTTGGAAACTTATAGCAACCAGAAATTTGCCACATTTAGAGGATTTCATCAAATCAACTAATATACATTAAATCAGGTTTTCTAGCTCAACTTTGTCTAATTCTAGCATAAAAACGTTGTTTTTTCAGCAAGGAAAAGAGTTTTCGAACAATTCTTCTTCGAGGACAATCATATTAACCTAAGCTTTCTAGTACTTTGCTTCTGAGCTGTTAGAATAGAGATTATTGTGGCCATGAGAAAAGCCAATGAAAATACAAAAAAGATTCCTGCTACTATCTCTAAGGAAGCCAGAACGAGACACAGTGTAGATAGTACTCCAAATACAAGAGGTCTATACTGTTTAATAACAATCTCTATGTATTTCCTTTTCTCTTCATCAGTCTCTGTGGACTCAGCATTTTCAAGCATCGATGTAATTTTTTACCATTGCTTTAAAATACTTCTCTCTGTTGACATGAACAGACTTCTAAATTGGATTTCTCATTTCATTTCCAGAATGATAAGTTTACTTTGATGTTTGTGTGTAAGTTCATGAAAAGTAATATAAGTGCTTATGACGATTATCTTAAATCAGAAAAAGTTAGAAGATTGTGAAATGTAAGATATAGGGTGAAAAAATGATAACTGAAAAAAAACCTAAATCATCTAGGCCATGGTGGTCAATAACTCTAGTATTAGTTCTATATGTGATTTTCTTGTTGGTTCCAAGTATTGTACTAAGCCTTCTGGCTGTAAATAATCCAAATGTTGTTATTTGGTATTTGAATAATATTGTAAACTTTTGGTTAATTAATTTCGCACTTATGGCAGCTTTATGGTTAGTTATTGTACCTCTTCTGAAATTGCCTGACGATAAGAGATCCTTCAAAGAATATATTAATAGTATTAATCTTAACAAGTTCAAACCTGCTATCAAAACAATAGGTCTAGGTTTCTTGATAGGTGGGATTATTCTGTGTTTTGTTGTATTTACAAGCTGGTTAGAAGCAAAATCTAGAGGAGGTATACAATTCTTTTGGGGACGTTTGTTAGTAGAGAAAACAATACCTCTAAACATTTATTATGCTCTAGCCCCTGGGATTTGGGAGGAAGTGGCTTTTCGAGGTGTTATTTTTGCTTTATTGTTGAAAAAATATTCACAGAGGAAGACAATCATTATTAATGGAGTTATGTTTGGTTTGTTCCATCTGATTAATCTGGTTTCTTTATTCTTCATGTTTGGTTATGAAACAGAGATAATTCTCGGTTTAGTGTATTCTATTTTGTTCCAGGTGATTTATGCTACAGCAATAGGTATTCTTCTGGCTTATCTGTACTCGAAGACAAAGAGTCTGATTTCGGTTATCATAATCCATTATCTCATAGATGCTTTCATCACTTTCCTAACACTTGTGTTTTATTTCCCTGAAACTACAATGACTGATACTATTATCCGTTTGTTAATGATGACTACTTTAGGGATTGGAATAGTTCCATGCGCCGTTGGCTGCTTAATTATCTATTTTGTTTATAAAAAGTGGCCTAACAAAACGGAAGATGTGAAAGCTATATTGGAACCTTCAATTGATATGGTTTAAGAAACGAATCTTCAAATGTTGAGAAGACTAATTCTTAATTTCTACAATCTTCTAAGAAGAAAAGCATTTAATGAAGTGATTTTGTTCCAATATCACCCATGAATATGAGTAACTCTCAGCCCAAATTTAGTCGATTCTTTTCGTTTATTATATGTATAGTTTCATATATCTTAGCATTAGGTGCTGCTGCAGGTGTTCTTTTTGGAATAAATGGCCTAGTTCATCCTTTACTGGCAACTCTGATTGCTGATGTAGCGGCAACTCTAGTAATCTACTTAATTAGTACATTATTCAAAAATACAAGTTTATATGATCCTTATTGGAGTGTTATCCCTATTATCATAATTTTCTATTGGATTATCTCTATAGCTCCTGTAATCGGTTTCAAATCTTCTCACATCTGGATTATGGTTATTGTTGGAGTTTGGGGAGTAAGGTTAACATATAATTGGGCTAGAGGTTGGAAAGGACTTCATCATGAAGACTGGAGATATGCTGACTTTAGAAAAAATTATCCTAAACTTTTCTGGTTTATTAATTTAACTGGATTACAACTTATGCCAACATTGGTGGTGTATGCAGGTTGTTTATCTCTCTACCCTGCTATAATCTCTCCAACTCTCGAAACCATGAACATCTTCTTCTGGTTAGGTTTAATGATCTGTATTGGAGCAATCATTTTAGAAGCAGTAGCAGATGAGCAGCTAAAGATTTTTAATGATAAGAAAAGGGAAGGAGAATTACTTATTAGAGGTTTATGGGCTACTTCTAGACATCCTAACTATTTGGGAGAAGTTGGCTTTTGGTGGGGATTATATTTCTTTTCGCTTGCAGCTGATTTTAGCTACTGGTGGACAATTGTAGGACCATTAGTTATAACTCTACTATTTGTAGTAATTAGCATTCCAATGATTGAGAAGAAATTGTTGAAGAAATATCCAACCTATAAGATTTATAAAAAGAAAGTCCCAATGCTCATTCCTTGGTTTAAGAGAAGAAAAACCTAACCTTAGAAGTTTTAGGGATTTATTTCTTCTTTTGCTTAATTTTGATAATAATCACTATTTTTGGATAAAGCTTAAATTTATCATAAGAAATTGATTTAATAGTGATTTACTTGAAAATCAAAGAACATGTAAAGAATATTTACTTGAAAATCAAAGAACATGTAAAGAATAATAAAAGAAAGTATATATTTTATGGGATACTACTTGCATTATTTATTGCCATATTTACTGTATACTTAACTGCTAAAATTACGGATGACAATCTTGTAGAAAATGTTTATAATTCGAAAATGGAACAAAATCTTGATTGGTATTTCATTAATGGAACTTTGAAAGCAGACGCACCACTGTTTGCTACATTTGACGGTTTTCTATCTGAATATATTGATGACTTTTTTATTTATCTAGTCAGTGCAATTGTTATCTTGTGGTTAGCAAATATGGTTCTGCATGCGGTTAGAAAACGTGTATCACCCGATATCCACAATACTTTACGTGTTTTGGTTCGATCAATAGTTTTACCAATTTTCATAGTAGCATATATTAGCAAATTTGAACCTTTCACAGGGTCGATTATAGGTGTTGCAGCAACTTTGGGTGCAGCTTTTGGTATAGCAGCTGCAAGGTCAGTAGGTGATTTATTATCTGGACTCTCAATGGTATTCTCTAAACATCATAATGTTGGAGACTATATTTTCATACCAGAAATGAATGTTGAAGGTGTAGTACAGAGCATTTCAGTCAGTTATCTAACTATTATTCAACCAAATGAAACCACAGCAGTTATCCCTATTAGAAAATTAAGAGAACACGAGATAATCAATATTGCAATTGCAGAATATGAGGAAGAAAAACATAAAGATATCACTAAATTCTTTATGTATGGTGAAAGAATTGCTGAAACAGACTATGTTTACCCTCTAAGCTGGGCAACTCACTCTGATGATAAACACTCTGATGCTGTCAAAGCAATAGAAAAAACTGCCTTGGAATATGACGATCTACTAAATGAACCTGTTGAATGGTGTATTCATTCAAGAGATAGACTAAATCGTCTGTATCAAATCAAATTGACAGTTTTGGAACCTGAAAAACTACTAACTCTTACTTCAGATTTCCTAAAAACATTAGAAAGCAACTATGAGAAAATAAAAAATAAGAATAAAAAATAGGGAGAGTTTCCTCTCTCTATATCCAAAGTTGGAAGAAGTACAGAAGTATAATTCCCGCAACCATTATTATTAATCCGTTTAAAAACAGAAAAAGTTTTGATGCTTTTGGGGGTAAGGTTTTTCTTCCAGCTTCATTAACCCAGAAAATATGAATTAAAGCAGATCCTTTCCAGCTTTTTGGTCTGAGATCCATGAATAAATGTGAAGCATGACCAATCAAATAAAAAGCGTAAATAGGTACTAAGAAGTTTGTTTCGGGTTTTACTGCATAAAGAGGTATACAGACAATAATAGGAAGTAAAACTGAATGTGTTACTATGTTTCTATGTGGAAGAATTTTGTTCCATATAATATCATAATCAGGAAGTTGCGCTCCAAAATGCGTAACCATGAATGAAAGCACTATCCAGAGTGAATGAAATTCCAGGTTCGTAAGACTACCTGATAATCCTAAATCTATGAAGCCTATGTAATCGAGTGCATAGAAGATTCCTATGAAAATACCCCAAAAGAGGGTTCCTGCAAAAAGATGCATTCTTCGAGATGCCATAACATTATTATTTATGACTAACTTTTAAATTTTTCATACAATATTGAAGAAGAGTTTTACATTAGAAGTTAATAGAGGAAGAAATAGATAAATTAGAAGAGATGTGAGATGAGTTAGAGTAAGGTTCCATTGACTAGAACCATCTTTTCTAGACTGCTAATTCTCAATTCTTTCATTGTTTTTCCGATTTTTACTGCTTTTTTCATGTTTTTCTTCATTTTTTGCACCTATCTTAACATAATCTATCCTTTAATAATAGGTTGACCACAAGTTATGGTCACAAGTTGTGACAATACTACAAAGAGGTTTGATGTTTAATATCGTTTATCAGGTAAAGAAACTTGATGAAAATACTACAGAAAGTTTATAGTTGTAGAACATAATTGCGCTTGATGAGTTCTAGCAATCCTCATTGCATTTGTATATGGGAAGATGAAGAGAGTTGCGAGGATTGTAATCTAAAAGGTAGACTTCATTGTCATCTTAATAAGAAATATGCAATTATTTTTGGAATTCCGTTCTTTATTGGTTTTATTCCAGCATTTATAGGTCTTATACTTCTGAACTATCCGTTGAATCTGATCTCTACTCTTGTTTGGATTGGTTATATAATCTTCTTTTTCTTAGTCTGGGAACCTCCAATACTCTGTGCTCATTGCCCATATTACGCAGAGGGAGATTCAAAGACTTTACACTGCTCAATTAATTATGGCTTCTTGAAAACAGCTAAATTTAAACCTGGTCCTACTAATTTATGGGAGAAAATACAATTCTTAATAGGGGCTAACATAATATTTGCAATACCTATTGTGTTTCTAGCAATTGAGGGGAAGTGGGTTTTTCTAGGACTAACTGTTTTTGGAGTAGTTTTATGGTATTTAGTAATTCAACTGAAAGTCTGTACAGACTGTATCAATTTTTCTTGTGTCCTTAATAGAGTACCTAAAGAAATCAGAGATGAATTTCTCAAAAAGAATCCTGAGATGTATGAAGCTTGGAAAAAGAGTGGATACAAATTTGATGAATGATTTCTAAGGCAATTTGAGCATTCCTTTAATGTTACCTGAGAAAATCATTTCTTTTGTTTGTTCATCAAGATTAAGTTTTGAATATCTTTCCTTATCTTCTTTAAGTACTTGATTTATTTGATCGGGATGAACATGGGTACCAAAAACGACATTTTGAAAAGCGTTTTTCCACCACAAATATTTCTCAAAGCCTTCTTCATCCAGTTTAGATCTCCAACCCTCTGAATCACCTGTTAAATCAACATAAACATTATGACGCATTCGAGCAAGTTCTGCAGCATCTCTATTCCAATGCCCTCCAAAATGAGCCAAGATGATATTCAAATCAGGGAAGGAGTTGGCAATAGGTTCTATCTGTAAAGGATGCATATCTAAAGAGAGAATGATGTCTTTAGGAGAAGATTCTGAAACAGTTACTAAACCAGTATGAAATAGGATAGGCATTCCTAATCTCTGAGCTGCACCCCAAAGTGGATAAAATGATTGATCACTATAGGGTTTTTTTGGGATTATAGCTTTAAGCATTCTGAATCCTTGTTCATATGCATCTTGTATATCTAGAGTATTGGTAACTCCTGGTCGAATAAAATACGTACCTATGAAACGAGGTTTAAAATTCTCAACAATTTCAAGTATTTCTTTATTGGATACTGAGTTAAACATTGACCCTAATCCGCTGATGCACGCCTTTGAGATATCTAACCTATTCATTTCAGTTAAAAGCTCTAAAACGTGGTCTGGTGTTGAAGAGATGTGGGAATGAGAATCAATGACATCCATTAGTATGAATTTATTATCCATTTAATTAAATCTATCTTTACTCTTAATGTCAAGTTATGATTTTACACATTTTTAACTAGACTTTCTTATAAAGAACATATTCTACAGGAACAATGTGCCCCTTATTGTAATGCTGAAGAACTGAATCTAAATCTTTTGGAGCGTAATGATTATTTATGCAACATAATGCAGCTATTTCAGAAATCTCATACCAATTTTTTCCATCAACACTACATTTTGCAATATCATATAAGTTAGTAAATAATTCACTTTTCATCTCATATGTGAAATTAGAATTGCATATAAAAACAGAGAAAATATCTGGGTTTAAAAAAGAAATTCACTCAAAAGATTAATAATGGTTTGAAAACTAAAGTGAATGTTTACAAACAAACTTCTAATAACAAGAGATGTAATCTAATGCGGATTGAAAACCATAAGTGTTTTAGTTTGACTAAGAAAGGAAAATCTAAGCCTGAAGATATTATAAAAGCTAGACTAGAACGAGTAGATTCTGTTACAAAGTTTTTCAGATTGATTCTACCAGAAGATTTGAGTTTCTATATTTCAAAATTGAAAGAAAAGTTTAGTGAAGCTGTAGGTGATTATGATTTTAACTATAATGCTTTTAATTGGAAAATAATTAGAGAAAGGTTGGAATTAATACCAAACTTCCCTGATTTAGAGAAATCAGTCTTTCTTTTCGTATGTAAGACAATCAAGTTACCTAATAACTATACATCAGATCAAGGAGAAATAGAATTATTTCATTTCGATCTCATCAAGGCTCTCGAAAGAACCTCATATTATCTGGTGAAAGCTTTAGCTGATATTTACGGAAAAGAGGAAGGAACAAGAATCTATAAACAAATAGTCCCTTATTTAATAAGAGAAATGAGGTCTAAAGATAAAACAGAAAAACCAACAGATCCCAAAACAATTACGATTCTGGATTCCAATAAGAATTCAATAAAAAGATGGTGTAAAATGGGTCTTGCAGATTTTGCATTTTGTATATTTGATGATCATAAAGTGATCTACCGTTTTGATAGTTGCTTAACACCAGAAGCTCTGAAAGAATTCAATGACCCAGATATCGCTTACTTGAGTTCCTGTTATATTGCAGATGTTCCAGAATTCAATGAAGGTAGAACAATCCACCTACGAAGAACTCAAACACTTCATCATGCCAAATTCTGTGATGAATTATATTGGAATAATTATGTTCACCCAGACGCGGAACAGCCATCTTTAGACTTTACAGAAAACATTGAGAAAGATAAGGAAGAATGAGTAATGGAAGTTTTTAGAACAGGTCAATATGATATTAGTGATTTAGAAAGATTACAGGAAATTCAGCCACTAGAATATGCTAAAAGAACTATACTGAAAAGATTGAATTATCTGCTTGGATACATAAAGAAAGAAAAACCAGAAATCTTGAATAGTTTTGTTACTAGATTAACAAATCAAATCAATCAGTTTCTCAAAACTTCTTTTTCAAAAGAGCAGAATATAGATTTTGCAGAGTTAAGTAAGGATTTTATTCACTTGAAAGTTTTTCCAAAATTATTGAGTGCTAGTTTTGATTATTACCTACATTTACTTGATTTCAGTAGTAATAGGAACTGGATTCAAGATAAAATTAAGATTCCTAAAAGGAATTATATTCAGTCATTTCTCTATCACAGATACTATAATGTAAAAATCTTAACAGAGATTATTGAAAGGAATACAGCGATAGATTTATTCAAAGGATATATAGATGCTTATGTCAAATCAATATCCGCAGGAAGGAGTAAATATGAAACTCTTGAAGAGTTTAGAAATGCGAGAATTCCAAAGGATGATGATTCTTCAAGTATAGGCTGGGTAATTGTTCAAGGAGTGATTGAGAATGGTAAGTTTCCACAAAGAAAGGATACTTGTATGTGGAAAGATGCTATAACTAACTTAACAGATATTGAACTGAAATATCTAGCTGCATGTTATGGAGATTTTCAGGGTTATAATAATAATAACGAGAACTTCATTTTAACCATGGAACATACAATAGTAGAAGGACATCCTTATTGTGATTGTGTTCTTCATGATATCAGGATTAACAAAGATTTAATTCATCCATCTAAGGAGTTTTTCGATAATATGTGGAGTTTGAAAGAATATCAAAAACCTTAAAGATTCCATAATCCGGTAGTTAGATTACACTTTAATGATGAGTTTATGTCATCTTGGTATATTAGCCAAGCATAGTCGAACGTCTTTTGGAGAGGTCATCGTGGGTCTACACTCACTCTACGTGGATACATCACGTATCCTCCTACCCCGTTCACACGCCGTTTAGGCAATGCTTTCGGATCGCTTTTGATTAAGATATTGTATGCAGCATTGACATCAGCATTGATGAGAAAACCTTGAGCAGATTTAAACAACCCTCGGGTAACTCGTCGTCCAGCATACTTTGTTCGTTTCTCAGGAAACTCATTATCCAGAAAGCTACACTTAGACGTATACTCTTCGGGTATAAGCTCAATCTTTATCCCATATTCAGCTGCTTTATACTGTAACTGGTGGACAATTTTCATGAAGGGGATAGCTACAAACATCTGGGTGATTTTTTTCCAGAAATGGACATTTTGTTTCCATTTCGCATTATAGCCGATAATGACTTCATGTAAGTTCCGTTCCACCCACAAGTCTACTAGATACTTGGTGAGTTTATGGATAGCATCTTTGAGCTTCTTTCGCCACTTCTCGCGAAGATGATAATAAGCTGGACCATAGCTGAGTCTATTCCTTTTTTTCAATTGCTGTTTTTGCTGCTGGACATATTGCTCTTGTAATTGTGTTTGTTTTTTCAAATAATACTGGATAATACTTCTGATTCCTTTTCCATGATCCTTGATAACAATTGGTTGAGACCCAAGGTTATCCACAAAGGCTACAAAGTTGATAGACCCTAAATCGATAGCACCTTTCCTGGTAAAACGTTTTCGCAGTTTAGGTAAGGTTTTTTCATACACTAGTTCGAGAGTGTAACCCACTCGTCGAGGGACAATTCTTACCTCTTTCAACGTGGTACGAGCTGTCAGTCGAGTCTTGTAGTGAAAGCTTACTTTCTTAGGAAGGACTAGCCAGCCATTTTGTAGTCTCGCTTGCTGGTTGGTGAAGATAGCTACGACTTCCCCATCTTTCGCTTTATAGTTAGGCGATTGGGGCATAGCGAAGAAAACTGCAGGATTATTTTTCCATTCCTTCAGTGCACGAAAATATCCTTTCCAATTTCTGCAAAGGAGCTTGAGTGTATGTTGTGCAGTATGTGCGGGAAGGATTTTGTAACACGCTTCTTCCTTAAGTAAGGTGTTGAGGTCATAGTACACTAGCAACTTATTCTTCTTACTCAACGATTGCTTTACTAGGTAATTCGCTCGATTATAGAGGCTTTTCACT
>JAUWEG010000082.1 GCA_030608385.1 Candidatus Heimdallarchaeota archaeon | reverse complement strand
CGTTAAAAGACATTGAATCCCAATGGAAGTTTATATCCTTTGGATCTTGCAATATCTCTAGTTTAACTATTGAGTTATTTGTTATTCCTATTGGAGCAAATTCACTTTCTAACATTCCACTTCCGTAGAATGTGGTGGCCCAGGTAAACTCATCTCCTGCTTTGAGTTCGTCAGAGTAGTAACATCCCACAGCATCGTCAAATGCCGGGACTGATTGTGCGCTAAAAAAAAGCAAAACAAACATATATAATGTGATTTTTGTTTTTACATGCATTAGTCTCACCAGCTACATTTTACTAGATTTCTAGCAAATTTGTAGCTACATACATAACACTGATTCATTTAAAAAATTATTGATTAAAAATAACATACAACTATTTTTTGATTGTTTTTGAGTTACCACTCAGTTTTCATCGAGCAAATGAAATGATTATGTGCGAAAAAGTTTAGTAATCGAAATAGAATATAAACGAGGAGATATAATGACTTTGAAAAAAATATTTGTGGTTCTTAGTATTGTAATTCTAACTATAAGCTTATCACCGTCGTTTTCAATAGCAGAAGAAAATGATGTGACTTGGTCTAATCCAAGAATGGAAGATTATTACTTTGAGGTTCCATCAATATACACTGAAATATCTATACTTGATGATGGATCCATAGACATCTATTATAGATTTGAGTTTGTTAACGACCCTGTTTTAGGTCAAGCAATAGATGTAGTTGATGTTGGTTTCCCTAATGTTTACTACCAGCTAAAATCTGTAAAAGCTTGGTTAAATGGGACAGAAGTTACAGATATAAGAAAAAGTGAATACATTGATATCGGTGTAGAGATTTGGCTTGATGAAGTAGGTTATATTTATGCTGGTCAAACAGGAATCTTAGAGATTGAATGTCACAATCCTAAAATGGTTTACGATGATAATCAAGAAGGTTTAGCTTCAGTTGTGTTTTATCAAACATGGTATGGGATAGACTATTCGTCCGGATCAACAAACAGAACTGTTATATTTTATTTCCCTGAAGACCTCACAGATATTTCGGAAGTTGATTATAGAATTGCAGATATAGCAGATTTTACCAAGGTAGCAAGTTCACCTGAGGGTCCTTATGTACAGTTTTCTTCAATAGGAACACCATATTTCAGCTATGAAGTAGGAGTAGCGTTTCCTGAAGGATATTCAAAAACATTCAATTCGTTTTGGACTTTATTAGTATGGGGTAGTATGATAAGATACCCCATGGCAACTGCAATAGCTTGTATAATTGTACTAGCTGTGATTATATACATATTTAGAAAAATAAGAAACGCTAGACGATATCTCCCGCCCTCTATTAGTTCATTAGGAGGAGGAATTAGAGAAGATCTAGCCCCCTCTGAAGTTGCATTACTTTTTGAAAGACCCTTAACACAAGTTGCTTCTTTAATGCTATTTGAATTGATGGGAAAAGGGTATCTAAACATTAGAACAAGGGAACCTGAGTTAAGATTAGATATTGCAGCTACAGATGCTACTATAGCTGAATTTTCAAAACCTCATAAAACAATGATTGTTGGTATACGAAAAAGGAACAAAGAAGATGAAAAATGGAAGAGAGGAGCAGCTTCAGGAACAATACCAAAAGAGCCTGTTCATCAAACTGATTTGAAAAATGCACTAGTTGCTCAAATAAAAAGTGTAGCTAAAAAAATGAAAGGCTTTTCTGCTAGAAAAACAAGGGATTATTACGAATCAAAAATAGATAAAGCTTGGCAGGAAATGAGTAAATCAAATCCAGAATTGCTTAATGCCTTCCTTTGGATTATGGTAGATGAAAATTATGACCAACGTTTGGAAAAATATGGAGGAACATATTATTATCCTGGCTGGTATGTGAGAAGTTATTACTATTATGCAATTGGTTCAAGTATATCTCGCAGAAGACCTAGAAGTATAGGACCTTTTATGCAAATAAGTCGACAGGGAAGAATCTCTCAAATAGCTCCTGTCCAAAGTTTCATGTCTGGGTTAGTACATAAACCTGGCTCATTACGTGATTCTGTGAAAAATATAACTAGACCTCCCCCAACTAGATCAAGTAGTGGTGGTAGAAGTTACAGTGGAGGGGGCTGTGCATGTGCTTGTGCTTGTGCTTGTGCTTGTGCTGGAGGTGGAAGATAATGGGTAAGGATAAAGTTTTTCATCAAAGAAATCTTGATACAACAGCTAGAATGCATCTTAGAAAGGAAAAGGGTGGAACAGGTATATTACTAGTTAATGCAACAAGAATTCTTCATCTGAACAAAACTGCAACAGATTTTGTTTCACGAATTATTGAAGGTAAAGAAGATGTTGATATTTTATTCGAAATGAAAAAGAAATACAGAGTTTCGATTGAACAGCTAGAAGTTGATCTTCATGAGCTTAGAACATCTATTGATGAACTTATGACAACACCTGATATAGACCCTGTTCAGCATTTATCTCAGGATATAAGTCCTTTAAACGAAACGCACTTTTCTGCTCCATTAAGGATGGATTTAGCTCTAACATACAAATGCAATAGTAAATGTACCAAATGTTATGTTGAAACTCCAAGAGAAATTAAGGAACTATCAACAGACGAATGGAAGTTAGTTCTAGATAAACTGTGGGAAATAGGTATACCACATGTTACATTTACAGGAGGAGAACCTACCCTAAGAGAAGACCTACCAGATTTGGTGGAATATGCTGAAGATTTGGGAATTATAACGGGCTTGATCACAAACGGTAGAGAACTAAAAGATAAAGCTCTAGTAGATAAGCTTGTTACAGCTGGAATAGATCATTTTCAATTAACAATAGAGAGCCATGATTCAAAGATTCATGACCAATTGTGTGGAGTTAAAGGAGCATGGGAAGAAACTGTACAAGGAATAAAAAATGTTGTCCCAACTCCAGTTTATATCATGACAAATACTACCCTAACTCCATTTAATGTTAAAGAAATAGAAAAGACAGTTGAATTTTTAGGTTCTTTGGGAATTGATCATTTTGCAGCAAATAGCATTATAAAATCCGGTGGAGGAAAACAAGAAGAATTAGCTCTCCCTCTTGAAGAACTAGATAAAGTTCTTACAAAGATTCTAAAAACTGCAGAGAAAAAAGAGATGTCTTTCATTTGGTATAGTCCTACAAGATATTGTGAATTCAATCCTATTGAAAAGGGATTAGGGATGAAACAGTGCTCAGCATCTCATATCGCAATGGCTATTGAACCAGATGGAGCTGTACTCCCTTGTCAAAGCTACTTCGAACCCTTAGGAAATATACTTACAACTAAATGGAGAAAGATCTGGAATCATAAGGTATCTAAAAATCTTCGCAAGATGGAATACCTCCCAGAAGAATGTTTAGATTGTCCAGAAAGAGAGCTTTGTGGTGGTGGGTGTCCTTTGAATTATACTGCCTCCTACAATATTTGTAAGGAAGCATTTTCATGACAAACAATGAAGAGGTTAACTGGGGTCCACAAATCCATGAACAATTTGTCCGCCAAGCTAAATGGACAGAATCTGTTAGGAACAAAATATATCCTCAAATAAACTTGCGTGGCGCAAAGAAAGTTTTAGAGATAGGGTGCGGAACAGGTATTATTACAGATGAACTAAGGAAAAGAACTCGGGCAAAAATTACTGCAGTTGATCATGATAAATCCATGCTTTCTTTTGCAGAAGAGAACGTGAAAAATGTTAACTTCAAGCGGGAAAATGTTGAGAAACTTTCTATGAGATCTGGTATGTTTGACATTGTGCTCTGTCAATATCTCTTTCTATGGTTGTCTAAACCTGAGAAAGCAATTAAGGAAATGAGTAGAGTGTGTAAGAAACGAGGGTTTGTAGTAGCGTTAGCTGAACCAGATTATGGGGGTTGGTTAGAATACCCAGAGTATAATTTGGGGAAGTATCATACAGATTATCTGAAGAGTGAAGGCGCTGATCCTTTTATGGGAAGAAAACTCAAAACTTTATTCGAAACAGCTAACCTAGATACTTCAATAGGTGTAATTGCACAGGTGTGGGATAAGGAAAACCTCTTGATGAATATTGAGCAAGAATGGAGACTTATATATGAATCGCAGTTGATTTCAAAAGAAGAGTTTAGAAATAAACTAATAGAGGAAAAAGAGATAATAAATGAAAACAAAAGAACTATTTTCATTCCAGTTTTTTATGCAATAGGTAGAAAAAGATAAAGTGGTCGGGCTTCCGTGATTTTCAAATTTTCAGAACGCATCTGAAACCTTTTGAACACGGGACCGCTCGGTTTCTCCCGCTGACACCTTGATCATTGCTCACAAGGGTGTCTTTTGACTACAGCCGAGAGCTCTAAGCCACTGAGCTAAAGCCCGGACTCCTTTTTGATTTTTTATAGATTATTCATCTACACTTTTTTCCATTCTACTTTGTTCTTAAATTTTTCTTTTCTCTCTCGATTGAATAGTCATGTTACTAAGTGCGCACAAATTTACTATTTTCACACTTTTGTCCCCTAATTGAGTAAACTTAAAAATAAGTTCTCCTTTATTTTACTGGATTATTATGAGTGAGTCTAATGTTCAGTATTTCAAGTTTTTAGAGAAAAAGTTTGACATTGAAGAAGACATTTACAAGAAGCTTGGTAACATACAAGATCTTAAGAAAAAGATAGCTAATGAAAACAAAAAAAGAGCAAAAGATAACAGAGAGCGAGAAGAAGATCTTGTCAAGAAAGCAGAGTTTGAAAATAAAGGACAACCAGATAAAGCTTTGAAAAGTGAAGTTTCAGCAAAGAAAAAGGAAGCTTCTATTGCAGAAAGGGATTATAAGCTTAAAGAATTTGAAAGAAAAATACTCAAAGTTGAAGAAGATTTAGAAAAACTTGAATTCGAACTGAAGGAAGCTGAAACCGATATCAAAACACATGAAAGTGGCGAATCTACACCCACAGTTGTATCATCTTCTGTTCCTCTTGAAGCATCAGTATTAGACGATGAAGATGAATATGATGAAGATGAACCCCTGACAACAACTTACCAAGATTACGACGAGTAATTTTTTTCTATTTACTTTTATTTTTGTCTTTCCAAGAAATTTATTTATAGCTATGTTTTTTCTAGAGCTAGGTGATTTACATGGAATTATATGGAACAGCTGATTGGAAAACAGAAAAACATGTACCTGTTATTGAAGTTGCAGATGTTGTTAAAACTAGCGAAAAAACTCTTGTAACTGTTAGTGTTGGAAAAGAAATTGCTCATCCTAACAAAACAGAGCATCATATTTCTTGGATAAAACTAATGTTTTGGCCAGAAGGTGAAAAATACCCATATCAACTTGGTATAGCAAATTTTGATGCTCATGGAGCTTCAATAAAAGGACCTGATACAAGCGGTGTTTATTCAGAACCCTATGCAGTTTTTCAATTAAAAACTGACAAACCAGGAAAGCTTATTGCAACATCTTATTGTAACATACACGGTTTTTGGAAATTTGAAAAAGAAGTAAAAGTAGAGTAACATACTCTTTTTTCTTTCTATTTTTTAAAAACACTTTAATCTTTTTCTGAAGTTAATAATTCTCTTAAAGTATCAGAAACATCTTTAGGACTTTCATAATTGTCTTTTGTAGTATCATATGATTTTCCATCTACTTTACGCCTACGGAATTTTAATGGATTATGATAATACAATACGAAAATGACTAGTCCAACGACACCAATGCTTATGCCAACTATTATAATCAGTATGTTTCCAGCAATTGTGGATTTTAAAAAGATTAGAACATCATAACTACTTGATTCAAATATATCATATACAATCCAATTAACATCTCTTTCTAATCTTACTAGTTTTTTAGAATTTATCTCATAATCATAGGGATCCAAAAAATTGTTCCATTCTGCTCCCTCGCTTGGATGTTTGCTTGATAGCCATACATTTGAGTGAATATCTTCTGCTAAAGCGATTACATACATGTCATAATATTTCTTTTTATGTAAGGATTCAACTGGAAGAATCTTATATGTAGTAATTTCGTTTGAATTGAAGTACCAACAATAAACCTTCTCCTTATATGAAAAACCATCCGTTTCATCATTTAAACTCAGTTTAAAACTTTCTTGAATAATTGAAAGTTCGATGGTTTCAGTATTGTTATTTGATATCGTTGCTGTATAATTACCACTCCCAACAAAAGACATTACTAGATTGTGTGAGTAATTGGTTCTTGAAGCCTTAACAATACCATACTGATTTTTTAGCTCAAAATTGAAAGGTTTGCTAGAAATTGAATTATCAATTTCTATATTCATTAAACTAAAATCCATTTCAGAGAAACTTAATATTATGCTCTCACCCGAAAGAATTTCATATTTTTTATCCGCAACAGCATCTGTTGAAATAACTAGAAAATTAATAAACAAAAATATCAATAGAAGAGAGAAAAACTTGTTTTTATCCATCTGCTTTCAGCCTTGTACTCTCTCAAAATATATATTTAAAGCATTGTGTCTAAAAAGGCACAAACAAAATTTCCACAGCCAATAAAATCATTAATATGTCTCTCAAGATTAAAATATGAATAAATATTTTAGAAGTTCAAAAGAAGTATTTGATTTGTTTGTTGAAGAAGCTCAAAGACTTCTTCTTGGATGGGATTTCTCTTATGTTAAAGACAGAATGGTTACAGCACCATTAACGTGGAGTTATACAATAGAGATATTACCGGTGTTAAGGCAGGTTAATTCTCTCCTTGACATGGGAACTGGTGGTGGAGAGTTTCTATCAATGTTACAACCATTTCCAGAAAAAACATATGCCACTGAAGCTTATGAGCCAAATGTACCCATAGCAAAAAAAAGGCTAGAACCCTTAGGAGTAGAAGTAACTCAATTTAGTGGTGATGAAAACCTACCTTATGAGGATGGTATATTTGATCTAATTATCAATAGACATGAATCTTATTCTCCTACTGAGGTTCATAGAATACTCTCAGAAGAAGGCATTTTTCTAACTCAGCAAGTAGGAGCTAACAATGATGATGGATTAAGAGAATTTTTCCTTAATGATAAAGTGAGTGAGTATTCAGAATGGACTGCAGATTTCGCAGCAAATCAATTAGAAAATAATGGATTTAAGATTCTCAAGAAGAAAGAGTGTTTTCCTATAACCCGATTTTTTGATGTTGGTGCAATCGTTTTTTATCTATTAGCAGCTCCTTGGGAGATACCTGGATTTACAGTTGAAAAATATAGAGACAAACTGTTCGAACTTCATTCGATAATATCTGATAAAGGATATATCGATTATGTGAGTCATAGGTTCTTAATTAAGTCGTCAAAAAGAACATGAATTACTGCTGATTGTTAGATATTGATAGTAATAATGTCTATGATGCCTGTTGATTACCTTTGGATCTGGCATAAATTAGAGAATCTATCACTAAACCAATGAAACCTCCTAGAAAAGCACCAATCAAACCTCCAATGAGAGGAGTCCACCAGTAAATATCGTTTAATGTTTCTCCGTATGTTCGAGGAGTTAAGAAACCGAGTACAACAGCACCTACCATAGCTAACAATAGTGCAAAGAAGAGAGTTAAACGCACGTTATGAAACTTGGTTAAACTTGCCAGAGGCTATTTAACCGTCGTTTGAGTGGGTCCCCTACATGTGCGGTGAGGGGAATGAATCGGGAGGAAGGAGGGTACCGGAAAGGGAAGCAATATTCTGGGCCGCATTAGAATGAGTATTGACTTGTTGTCCACACTTCTTGCAAGGAGCAACATCATATTGACCAGGTTGACGAACAAGAGAACCTCCACACCCATAATGAAGGGTGCTGGTATGATAGGGAAGTACAGATTCTAACTGGACATCATACCCTAACTCTATGGAAGCTAACCACACAGCCTTTTTGTAAATGAACAAACTATCGGGCATGGTGTAAATAGCTTTAGCTAAGGCTCTTTTGGTGCCAGTGGAATCGGCAGTTAAGCGCTCAATTTTGAGTACTTTACACTTCTTTTTCACCATCACTGCTGCAAGAAAGTGGGGGAGAAGACGAGTAATCTCGCGAAGGATTCTGCTACGACGAATATAAACGCGGTTGAGCTCACCTTTAAGTTTACAACACCCGTGGGGATCATACTCCTTTCGTTTACGGAGAAATCCTCTGTTAAGTTCGTCTAGGACTTTCGTACTGAGATGCTCATAGTGTGCAGCTAAGTCTAGTAAATCTGGAGGGAGAGTAACAGGGATGTTAAACGTGACCATATATTGTCCTAAGCGATTGATATCTATTCCAAGGATGGACGTTTTCTTTGAGGGAATATTTCTTAGATAGTGGTGGAGAAGGGAGGAAGAATGGAAACAGGAGTGAGCTCCTTCTAGTACGACATCTACCCTAGGTTTGTAATTAGGCGCTTGTCCGCTACTTACTTGGAACACTTTGATGTGAGCACCGTTTTGGATATACTCTACTGCTTTCTGCGGTAAATGAACCTGAGCAGTTATTCTTTGTTTCCCTTTTCTTGGAAAACCAAGTTCGGTCCATCCTTGCTTCTTTACTTGTTTAGTCAATTCTTGGGCATTCCCTTGACGGGTTATAACATAGTTCTTTTTCATTAATAGTTTGATTGGTAATCTTCCTTTCTTCTTTCGTTTAAATGGTGGGGGAACAACATTGGCTATAGGAAGAGCCTTGACTAACTGAGGGACACTCTGCATATACTGATCAAAGAGTGTGAAAACAATTATCAGTCTAACTGCTGAAAAGAGTTTTCGGGAAGGTTTGCCTATAATTGTAGCTAGTTGTTCAGCTAATGTTTTGAGACTTTTCCATCGAGAAGCTTGAGGGCTGTTTATCCATGAGGTGAGAAAGGGGACAACAGTTGATTGTTCTTTTTTCAACAGTTTGAGTTTCTTCAGAAATGCTTTTTGATTCTTAGTCAGTTGTGGTATGAGCGAAAATTCGTGATGTTGGTAAAACAACGCATCGTCAAGAGCTTGGAGAACTTCACGCTGAGTAGAAGGAGGAAGAAGGGAGTTTAATTGTAGGAAATCGGAAGTATACAGAGTTTTGCGCTTCTTTCTCCAATAGGAATCAGTTTGTGTTCTGGTACTGGTGAGAAGATTGATGATATACCTTCTCTTTAGTCTCCAATAATTCTCTAAGCTTCGTTCAGTATAAGGAGAACGACCGAAAATCAGCCATTCCACTAACTGTTGAGGATTTTTCAACATGAACTTGAGCAATCCTTTCGCTTTCTTCTCCTTGTCTATCTTTCCTTTGATAGCAATGTAAAGCCAATGGAAGGCACTTTCGGCAATGTTGGGGCTTTTTCCCACAACCTTGCAGAGTTGGCGGGTGAAGAATCCTTCTTTCGGATTGGTTCTGTACAGTTCCAACGCTTGTTTACTAATTTGAGGAGTGAGTAGCTTGTACTGTTGTTCTTCTAGTGATATAATTCTCTGGTTAACCTCTTCTCGTTGGGATTGGTCTGCACACTTGAGTACTGCCTGGTAACTTCTCATCACTCCCTTAGAAGTGGTGGGAAGGAGTGTTTGTAGTTTGGTTGTTGTGTGTGTGACCAATGTGTCTCAGTATGTAATCCTCAAAATGCTATTTAAACTCGATAAAATCCTTGTTTTCTGGTGAGGTTTTCCTCTTCGTTGTCTGTGAAACCTTCCTGCAAAAGAGGTGATCAGAGCGATCATGTCTTCTAAGAGTTTGTCTTCTTGAGACATGTGTTCTTGTTGATGAATAGAGAAGATTTGTGTTTCAAACGCTTGATTCTGCTGCTACTCCTATCCTTACTCGCATACTCTTCTTAATTTTAATTTGTTGAAGAAAGTTGTTCTAGAATCTTCTCCTCTTTGGTAAGATTGGATAAGTTTTCACTCCTCGGTTGTTCACGGTAATCAGAATGATTCTCCTCCTCATAATCTTTGAACTCAATGAAGGGCAATTCATCATACTCTGCACCATGATACTGGTATATATCTTCAATTTCGTCTTCTTCTAAAAGAAGCTCTTCTTCGATGACAAACTCTTCAGTAAACAAGGAAAGCCCTAGTTTTTGATTAATATCTACAAAGATAAATCTTTCCTATTTCACATTTTCTCTTTCATCTGAACAACAATTTTTTTGAATGTAAAGAGTTTTTGTTAAACATGACTAATCAAATCTCTGATTTTCCTCGTCCAGGTTCTGCTGAGTACAACTTATTATTTGGAGATTCAGAATCTCAAGCAAAGACTCTCAAGACTTGGAAGAGATTAAACAAATACTTCACTATCCCTTTATATCGAGCAAATATTCTTCCCCTATTTGGTTTTGGAAAAATCTTTTTACTCCTTTATACTAAAGGAAGAAAAACAGGCAAGAATAGGATTACTCCTGTAGAATATAGAAAGAAAGATGGAATAATTCATTTTGTTGCGGGTAGAGGGATGAAAGCCCATTGGCTTCTGAATATGTTAGCAAATCCGCAAGATATTAGAATTAAGGTTGGATTCAGAAAACAATCTATAGGTTTTGAATTACTTGCATCCATTGAGCACAAGAATGATTTGTTTAAGTGGTATGTAACTAAATATCCCAAGGCTGCTAAGATGTTATTTGGTTGGAATTCTCAAACTGATGATCCAGCAACAGCTGATTTTAATTCCTTCTCTGCATTAGTTGAAGTAGTTAAAATTGTGCCTAAATAATTATAAATTTTGCATTATGAAGTAAAGCTTATATCCTCTAAAATGGTGATATAGTATTAACTTGAACTCCACCATACACTATAAAGGATATAGAGGCAAAACCATAGTTGTAGATTTAACAGAACAATCTTTTCTTGTAAAAGAAACTGATCCTTTGTTGATTGAGAATTACTTGGGAGGTCGAGGTTGGGCGATTAAGTATCTTTATGATAATTTAAAGCAGGGTATTGATCCCCTTAGTCCAGAAAATATAATTGTTGTAAGTCTATGACCACTTACTGGAACATTTGCTCCTTCAACAGCTAGATATACTGTTGCAGCAAAATCTCCTCTGACTGGGGGGATTGGTTATGCAAATTCTGGGGGACATTTTGCTCCAGAACTTGCTTATGCAGGATAC
>JAUWEG010000077.1 GCA_030608385.1 Candidatus Heimdallarchaeota archaeon | reverse complement strand
TAAATGGTGGGGGAACAACATTGGCTATAGGTAAGCCCTTGACTAACTGAGGGACACTCTGCATATACTGGTCAAAGAGTGTGAAAACGATTATCTGCCTAACGGCTGAAAAGAGTTTTCGGGAAGGTTTGCCTATTGTTGCTGCTAGTTGTTCAGCGAGATCTTTGAGACTTTTCCATCGAGAAGTTTGAGGACCATTTATCCATGAAGTGAGAAAAGGGACAACAATGTTTTGTTCTTTTTTCAACAGTTTGAGCTTCTTCAGAAAAGCATTCTGATTCTTCGTTAGTTGTGGTATGAGGGAAAATTCGTGCTGTTGATAAAACAGTGCATCATCTAGAGCTTGCAGAACTTCACGCTGGGTAGACGGTGGAAGAAGGGCGTTCAATTGGAGGAAATCGGAAGAATAAAGAGTTTTATGCTTTTTTCTCCAATAGGAATCGGTTTGTGCTCTGGTACTGGTAAGAAGATTGATGATATACCTTCTCTTTAGTTGCCAAAAGTTTTCTAGACTCCGTTCGGTATAAGGAGAACGACCGAAAATCAGCCATTCTACTAACTGTTGAGGATTCTTCAACATGAAATTGAACAACCCTTGCGCTTTCTTCTCCTTATCTATTTTTCCTTTGATAGCTATGTACAACCAATGGAAGGCACTTTCAGCAATATTCGGGCTTTTTCCCACAGCTTTGCAGAGTTGACGGGTGAAGAATCCTTCTTTCGGGTTGGTTCTGTAGAGTTCCACCGCTTGCTTGATAACTTGCGGTGTGAGTAGTTGCTCCTGTTGGTCTTCTAGTGTTCTTATCCTTTGATTAATCTCTTCTCGTTGGGTTTGGTCTGCACAGTTGAGCACTACCTGATAACTTCTCATCACTCCCTTTGATGTGGGGGGAAGAAGTGTTTGTAGTTTGTTTGTTGTCTGTGTGACCACTTTGTCTCACTAAGTATATCCTCAAAATGCTATTTAAACTCGACAAACTCTCATTGTGGTAGTGGTGCTTTTCCTCTTCGTTGTTTCTCTATCTCCTTTCTCCTTCTTCCCTAACAACTGGACTAGTACGTATCTTCTGTGTCCTCCAACTGTTCTCTCAACTGGTTGTAGTTTCTCTTCTTTTTCCCATCTTCGTAAAGTGCTAGGGGATACTCCCTTTAGTTCTGCTGCTATTCCTATTCTTATTCGCATACTCTCTTTTAATTTTTATTTGCTGAAGAAAATTATTCTAGAATCTTTTCGATTTTGGTAAGATTGGATAAGTTTTCACTCCTCAGTTGCATACGGTATATGTTGGTGGAAAGGAGGTCTGTTTTCAGCTATACTCATTCATACTCTAGTTGATTGGGTGTGGCAATTATTCTTTAAAACAACCTAATCATCCCACGGAATAATTTTTAAATAAGTTTTCTTGTTAGAGATTGGTTAATGATATGGTAAAAAAGTACCCTGTCCTTGTTCTTTGTGGTAGAGATGAGAAAAAGAGAGAAGTTTTGGAAGATTTAGACCCAAATGATGAATATAAAGTTAAAGCTCTTTTACCTTTCTTAGGTAAAAGAATAATAGATTGGCAACTAGAAGCCTTAAGAGAGTCTCCTTACTGTGGAGAAATATTCCTCTTAGGTATTCAAAAAGAGATGGCTACATTTGACTATCCAGTACATTATGTACCAATTCCGATGATTTCAACTTTCGGACAAAAACTACTTGCAGGTCTGGAATATGCAAGATCACAAGGCATAGACGATAATATGTTTGTTGTTTCTTCTTCAGATACTCCTGGCATTACAGTAGAACCAATAAATGATTTTTTTGAAATACTTGATAATTATCTAGATTATGATTTCATTCAATCTGTTGTACCGGAAGATGTTAGTAAAGATGTTTTTTCTGATCACCAAAGAGTCGTAGCGAAATTCAAGGAAATAACAGTATTCACTGGGGAACTGTATGCTATGAGTGAAAAGGGAATTAGAACTGGTCAAAAAATTATTGATGAAACTGGAAGCGGAAGACGTAGAATTAGAAAAGAAAACAGAGAAAAAAAGAGTAGTGCATTAACTCCTATTATCAGAATTGTACTTAGAAAACCAAGAACATGGCCATTAATTATCAAATTTCTTTTAGGAAGAATGACTTTAGCTAAAGCAGAAAAACTTCTTGAAATAATAGGAAATGTCAAAGTCAAAGCAGTGATCATTCATGATGCCGCTTTTGGTATGGATATTGACCTAACGGATGACTACATGAAAGTCAAGAAATATGTAAGCAAAATAAAAAATGTTCCTTTTACAGAAGGAATAAGTTAAAGATAAGAATTTACAATGTTTCACTGAACAATTTGTATTGTTGCCGTGAATATAAACGGTTAGTATTTAATGAGGTCAGGTGGTTATATTTCAATCGAATACGTTACTCATAAATTTGCTGTTTCCCATTTCATATAATTTATCGGCTATATCTACCATTTGTTGGTGGTGAGTTGATTTTTCGGGAGTTGGGAAGCGGATATGAAAGTAAAGAAATCGCCAAATAGATGTTGTTACCGCAGCGTAAATACAAAATAGATTTAAAAATTTTTTTTCAATTGGTGTTAACGATTTCACTTTTTGGTAACCTTTTATTAGAGCCTTCAGGTAGCTCATATCAACTTTATTATCAATAGTTAGCAATCCTGTTATGGTCATACCCAAATCGAAAATCAAGGGAGAATTTGAAACCTCCTCAAAATCAATAATTGCTACCAGATTTCCATTTTTTTGAATAATATTATCTGGAAATATGTCACCATGAATCAATCCTGTTGGTAGTTGGTCTGGAATTAGTACCTCTATATATGCTAATTTGTTTTTAAGCCACTCAATATATGGATGATCAATATCTGAGGAGATTACTTCATCAAAATAAGATAAACCGTAGAGAAAAGCTGTTGGTATATTATCTGGACAGGGAATATCATGCAACTGGGCTATGCGGGTACCTAAATGTTCAATAAATTGTATTGTGGGGTTCTTTACAATCTCACCTTCAAGAAATTTCTTTAAATAGACATGTTTACCATTATGTTCTAGTACATATTCGTGATCTTTTGACGAAATCACTTGATTAGTTTGAAAATGGTGTTTGTGAAGGTAGATCAACAAATTCGTTAAGTTTAAGGTTTGTTGCCTAGTTTTTTCCTCACAGATTGTTAGGATATATTTCTGAGTTTTGTTTTGGATAAAATAATTTGTACTATATCCCCTCGTCATAGGATAAAATTTGATAATTTTACCGAGTGAATATGCATTTGCAAATTTAGTAATTTCTTTTGAGGTGAGAATTGTATAATGAGCCATCTGAAATTAACACTTTTGATTTGTTTTATATCTTTATAAGATAGTCGGTTTCAAGGATGTCGACCTGCTGTAGATATGAAAGGACCCATGCAGTATTTCAGATGTACAAAACGAATGTTTCTCTGAAACACTAATAAATTGAGCTGAAACTCAACTCCTTCAACAAGAAGAGTAGCGTTAATTTGATACTGGTTTGTTGGTTCCCAAACCCAAGGCCAAACCCAGAAAGTATTTTGGTTACCGAAGTCTTCGGATAACAGGGATGGTGTTAATTCATCGGTTTGAATGACTTTCTTTTGCATATCTTGTAAGGAAGGTGTTGGATCAGATTCTGGATTATTAGCGGATAATGCCTGTATATTTGAGGAAAGAAAGACACTAATGATAAGTAGAGAAATAAGAGGAGAAATTATATTTTGTTTCTTAGTCATTGTTATCACATTCTAGATTCTATCTAGTAGCAGTTCGTGGAAGAGTTATATGATGTGTAGCTAAAAAAAGAATTAAAAGTTTTAACAACAATCTGGAAACAAAAAAATCAAAAAAGAGAAAAAAGATGTATAATTAGCTGTCTATAGCTAATATCGATATTAATTAACTGGGGGAGAAATTTTATATCCGTTGAACTAACCGGTAACAAAACAAGTGTTTCACTGAAACAGTAAAAAACTAGTAGTGTAATTATATTAGGGATAAGATGAAAATACCTATTTTGATATTTGCTGGAAGAGATGAGGAAAAAAGGGAATTTTTGAAAGAATTGGATCCTGAAGGAAAATATAAAGCCAAAATGCTATTTCCGATGCATGGTAAAACTGTAATAGAATGGGTTGTTGAAGAATTTCAAAAATCTCCTATGGTAGAGGCAATATATATTCTTGGACTATCAAAAGAGGATATTGATATCAAAGGTAATGTTCATTATGTCCCTATTAGTCTCAAATCAACACTTGCTGAGAAATTCAATGCGTGTCTTGATTATTTAGAACAACAAGGAAAATTCAATGATTATGTCATTTTCTGTAGTAGTGATTGTCCTGGAATCAAAGTTAAAACTATTGAATCATTTATAAATTTTGTACAGGAAAATGAGGAACTTGATTTTATCATCTCCTTGATTACTAAAGAGACTATTGAAGAAGTTTTTCCAGATTCAGGTAGAGGTCTTGCAATATTGAAAGATATTAATGCAATTCAAGGAGAATTAATGATGATTAGCTCAAAGGCTATCAAGAAATATGGGCATGTGATTGATAGTTTTATGCGGTTAAGAAAGAAGAGGTCACTGGGACCCTTTTTAAGATATATTGCTAGAAGACCTTTAGCTTGGTCAAAATTAATCAAAATCGCTCGTGGGAAGGGTACTTTAGATGATGCCTTAATATGCTTTCGACGAGCTTTCCGTCTAAATGCTGCAGCACCTATCTATGATGATCCAGGACTCGGTTTAGACATGGATTTGCCAGGTGATTATGAACGTTTGAAAGATTATGTAAAGAAAACAAAAATGTGATCAAATTAGTTGGGAAAGTGAAAAAAAATGAAAAAATATCCAGTTTTTCTCATGGCAGGAAGAGATAAAGAAAGAAGAGAAATTATGCAAATTTTGGATCCAGAAATAAAATATAAATCAAAATGTCAGCTGGATCTCTTGGGAAAACCTATCATTCAATGGGTTATTGATGAGCTGGAAAAATCGAAATACGTTGATCAAATCTATATTTTAGGGCTTTCTGAGGAGGATCTTCAGCTGAAAGGGAATTTAGAATACATTCCTGTTGAAACAACAGCTGAGGTTTATGACAAGTATAGAGTCGGTTTTGATTATTTGATAGAAAAGGGAAGATACCACGATATGGTGATAATGTGTGGTTCAGACATTCCTGCCGTCAAGATTGAAAGCATAGATGAATTTCTTCAAGTAGTGTCTGAAAAGGATCATTATGATTTTCTTTGGGGAGTCGTTCCAATAGAAATAGCTGAAGCTGAGTTTCCTGAACCTGACAGGACAGTAGGTCATTTTAAAGATCATAGTTTATTCCCAGGCGACATTTTTGCTTTAAGTTACAGAGCATTTGAAACTGGTGAAGATACCATTCGGCAATTTTCTGATAGTCGGAAAAAAAGATCTTTCTGGACAGTTGTTTTGTTTATAGCTAAGAAACCAAAAACCTGGTTAAAAATAATTAAAGTATTTCTTAAAAGAGCAACAGTAAAAGATGGTATTCGCATTTTTGAAATTGCGTTCGATTGTAAAGCAGATATTGTAATTATTGAAGATTTAGGTTTTGGATATGATATGGATTTGATCCAAGATTATAAAAGATTAGAAAAATATGTATCAAAAACCAAGTTAAAACTAGATAAGAAGTAAGGTTTATTCAACTTTTTTTTCTATTGTTTGAGTTTCTAGAATTTTAGGTTTAATAAATGAGAATACTCCTAAAATTACTGCAAGCAAGAGAGCATACTTACACATAATACTAGTTACCTTATTTGCAAAATAACTATCTACCCAGACCATTAAATACATAGGAACCAGAAAAGATAGATAACCTATCAACACAAATAGACTGGATTTTCTATCAACCTTATTTCTACGAAATATTAAGTGAGCAGCAAGAAAGAATATACTATAAACTAGGATGCCAATATAGAAAATACCATAATAAAAAGAATGATGGACAGAGTAAACAGCATAAAACGGATTACAACTAGCAAGAACTACTGATCCTGGTGTAACTATATAATATAATGAAAAACCTGTAGCAGCTGCGAACCCTATCCAATAATCTGGGAATTTCCATCCAACAACTTTAGAACTAAGAAAGTATCCCATAGGTGGAAGGAAAGTAATGATTGTGTAAGCTATTCTACCTGTAATGTTTTCGTTCACTCCTATACAGATAAGAAACTCTGCTAACTGATACAACTGTAAAAGAACCAGCATTATAGCGATTGACCAAAAGAATGGATGGTTCCTATTGAAGATTATAACAGCTACTAATATGAAAAATTCTATCCCAAAGAAGATAATCGAGAGAGTACCTGGAAGCATTAGATGCTTCTTTTCATTAAGTCATATAAATGCTTCTAAACGGACTGTGAAGTATTTTGCACAATCGTTGCAATGGACTATTTAAAAAGGCAGCCACATTTTTTTTATAGGTGGATAAATATCATGAAGAAGAAATTTCCCATTTTGTTAATGTCTGGAAGAGATAAAAATATCCGAAGAGAAATAATGCAAGTGTTAGACCCAGATGAAAAGTATAAAGGGAAATGTCTACTTCCTCTTCTTGGAAAACCAGTTATTGCATGGGTTGTAGAAGAATTGGTAAAATCTGAATATGTTGAGGGGATATACTCTCTAGGTGTATCTAGAGAAGATATTGATTTTGGAGATCAAGTAGAATATGTTCCTATAGATTTCTTTGCAGATTTACATGAAAAATATCTTGCAGGGTATGAATATCTTAAAGCACAAGGGAAAGAATTTGATGACTATGTTGTATGTATGGCAGATACACCTGCAATAACTGTAGAAAGAATAGATGAATTTTTGAGTCAACTTTCTGAAATGGAAGGCTATGATTTTGTTTTGCCCTTAGTTCCTTATGAATTATCAGAAAAATGGTTTCCTGATGCAGGAAGAGTAACTGCCAATTTTCGTGATTATCAAGTTTTTCCGGGAGAGATGATGTCGTTCAGTGCAAGAGGAGTTGTTGAAAAACAGAAGATTATAGAAGATATAAGTATTTTAAGAAGGAAAAGATCATTTTGGGCAGTTGCTTGGTATGTTTTCAGACGTCCTGCAACCTGGAGTAAGTTATTAAAGATTGTTCTGAAATTTGCGAAACTAAAGGATGCAATTAGGGTAATAGAATTATCTTTCAAAATCAAGATGGGCTGGATGATAATTGAAGATTTAGGTTTTGGATTAGATATGGATGTTTCTCAAAACTACGAACAGTTGGAGAGATATATGTTGGAAACCAAACTGAAAGGTAAGAGTGTAACTCGTAGTAAAATATGAAACCCTCAACCCTTTCGTTTTTTCTTTTTAACCTAATCCTTACACTGAGATAGTAGAATTCTTTTTTAGTATTTTTCCTTTTAAGACTTAGAATTTGTAACCTACGATAAATTCTTAAGAGCAAAATCTATTATATTTAATTACAATGAATAGAAAAAAAACAATTTTGACATTGGCTGTATTGGGTTTGTTTATAACTTCAATATACGTAGCTGACGTTTCTAAAGCAATCTTAGTTTCAGATCAGCTTGATTTGGTTGTGGGGACTTATGTAAATGGAAAGCTCCTTTACACAAATTCTACTCTAACTGATCACCTTCTAGGTTATGTTGATATCACTGTAGATGATGCTTTTGTGGCAACAGATACAGGCGATAGTCTCTTTAAGGTGAAAGTAGATTATGGTTTCGTTACACATAATACAACTTATTTGGTTTTTGGTGATTTCAATATCATGGAAATGACTCATGTAATAGTCAAAACAAACAGAACAGATATACTACCTGCAGGTAGATTATTTATGGCGAATACCACTTTTTCAGTAGAGATGACTACTCTTTATAACACTACAGTAGCTGGAATGATGGATATTGACAAACTAAAAATCACATTTAAAAACGGTACCTCCTATATTTATGGAGGTGTTTCTAGTGCTATACAATCAGCATTAGGTGAATGGGTTTTTGCTTGGGCTATTTTTAATGGGCTTTTAGCAACTTATTGGGAATGGACATTCTTAGCTATCTCACCTCTTGCAAATGTTGGTGATACTATCAGCTATGATGTAAGTCTAGGTATAGTACTTGATAAGCCAGCTGTAATAACATCAACAGGTGAATCATTTGATACTATCCATGTGGAATATCTCGCACCAACTTATGGATTAGCTTTTGCTACTACAGATGCTTTAGAAGTATTCTATGACGCAAAAACAGGATTAATTCTGAAAACAATAGAATCGTTTGGTTCAGATAAAGTCGAATTCATCCCAGGTGATGTTAAAAATGTCGTAGGAATTCCTTTCTCAACAACAGCAATAATTGCGGCTTTAACTGTTTTAAGTACTCTAGCTTTAATTGTTAGAAAAAGAAGGACCAAATAATCTCCCCTTCTCTCTTTTTTTACAAAACATTCTTTTATTGGCAAATCAATAATATTATTTACAATGAAAAGAAAAGCGTTTATTTCAATATTTTTAGTAGGATTCCTAATAACTTCAATTCTTACAGCTGACCTTTCAAGAGGTATAATTGTATCCGATCAACTAGCACTGAATAATGGGGCTTATGTTGAAGGTAAATTATTCTATACAAATGCAACCGTAACTGATGCCTTAGTTGCTTATCCTACAATCAAAGTGGAGAATATTTATACTCCATCAGATATACCAAATAAAGTTATTCAAATTTTATATTCCTTAGATTTAACACCAGGAACGATTCAATATATAGACATGATGGAAAATGAGGAGAAAATCGAATTTACTCATTTAGTCTTCTATGATAATAGAACTACGTTTATGATTGGACGTTTGTATATGCAAAATGCTACAGAATCAGTAGAAATATCTGTTTTAGATCAGACAACTTATGCAGGTCTAACTAATCTCAATAATACAAAGATAACTTATAAAAATGGTACAACTTATACTTATGGAAATGTCTTACCAAATGATGCTGTATACCCATTAATCGCTGATGTTATGCTAGCATTTGCACTTCTTAGTTATGCTTTTACATTGATATATGCATGGACAATATTAGGAATATCTTCAACCGCAAATGTTGGTGACAATATTAATCATGTGTACGTTCTAGGAGATGTCATCGATAAACCAGCAGTTATAACCTCAGAAGGAGAGTCTTATGATAGCATCCATGTACTTTATCAGGATAGTTCTCTTTTCGGTATGTGGAATGCACCTGAGTTACATATCTACTATGAAGCAAGTACAGGACTTGTATTGAGAGTTGTTGAGACAGATAACATTGAAACATGGGAATTTGTTCCAGGTACTGTGAAACTAACTAGTGGAATACCATTTTCAACAGTAGGAATAGTTTTAGGAATTGCAGCCATTGGATTAGTTGCTGTGATTAGACGAAAGAAGAAATAATTTTCTTCCTCTTTTTATTTTTTTCAAACCACGTAATGAAACATAGAATGCTTATTACATTCAAAACGTTCTTTTATAGGAAATTCAATATCAATTATTGCAATGAATAAAAAAACACAATTATCAATAGCATTACTGAGCCTTTTAGTGTGCTCAATAATGTTTGCAGACTTAACGAAAGGGGTTTTAATATCAGATCAACTAGAGGTTAAAAATGGCAGCTATGTTGAAGGTAAAGTGTTCAAAAGTAATTCAACACATACTGATGAACTTTTTTCATATACAACTATTACAGTAGAAAATATCTTCACAACTGCAGATACTAGCGAAAAACTTATTCAGATAAGTATTGCACAAGATTTGCAACCTGATTTTTATTCCTCTTATGTAGGATTTCTGGAAAATACCTTCAAATTTGAAATGACTCATCTAGTTTTTTATGATAATCGAACTACTTTCTTGCCTATGGCTAGAATATACCTTGCTAATACCACAGAATCTGTTGAAATATCACTTCTAGGTTATACAAAAATCTCTGAGATGATGGACATTAACAATACAAAAGTAACTTTTGCAAATGGTACATCATATATTTTGGGAAGTGCTTCACTTGCAATTTATTCAATTTTATCTGGGTATATTAACTACTTCTCTTGTTTCGAGTATTTTCTCTCTATTGAGTATGAATGGACTCTTCTGGCTATATCTCCAATTGCCAACATTGGCGATACTGTAAATTACAATAGTGTTTTAGGTAATATAGTAGGTAAACCAGCTGTCACAACTTCGCTTGGAGAATCGTATGATACAATCCAGGTCAAATATGTTGGAACATCTCTATTTGGTATGTGGGATGCAACTGAAGTAAATGCATTCTATGATATAGAAACAGGTTTTCTTATAAAGATAATAGAAGAAGATTCCTCAGTGAAATATGAATTTATACCTGGTGAAATCAAGTTTGGTTCAGCATTACCTTTTCCAACTGTTGGTATAGTTCTAGGATTAGCTGCAATTGGTCTAATAGCTTATTACTATAAGAAGAAATAGTAATTCTTCTCTTTTTTTACTTCTGTAAAGCAACATTTTATTGTTACTTACATTCCTTCATCTATTATTTTATATATATAAATGTACATAGATTCTATTAGGGTGTTCAAACTTGAAAAAGAGTATTGCATATGTTATATGCGTAAATTTAATTTTAATTATTTTCTTAGGGGGGTTAATTAACGTAAACCCTGTAAATGCTTATCAAGCTTTAAAAGTTGGAGACCAACTACTATACTCTGTAGATTTTAACACTTATTCAGATTATGATGCTCTCGTGCTTTATGATCCTGATTTGTCACCAAGCTATAATTCCTATTGGGATTTAAACCATTATGAATTCGCAGCTGTTGAATTACATAGTTATACCATAGCTTCAGTTAATCCTTCAGATTATGAAGTAAGGCATACTTTGAACTATCAAGATACATACCGAGATGAAACTTGGAATCACTATTACTACGATTACTTTACATCAGATTGGGTTTGGGACTATGATGGATATAATACTCAGCTTTATTCTGGGAGTGTCACATTTATGGAATTTTCCCAATACTTTAATCCAGTTATTAACCTAGACATACAATATATTTTTCCTGCAACAACCTACTCTTATACAACCACTATTCCATACACTGTTAATGGTATATCTAATAGCTATACTGTCGATGTTTATACTTATGGATATGCAGCTTCAGGCTTTAATAACTACTCTTACTACGACTTATTCTATGATCATTATTATGACTATTCTTACGAATATACTTATTATGTAGACAATGCAACTGGTTTTCTATTAGAAATTAACTATGTAGATGATTCTCATGAATGGGGAAACTTTGCTGATCTTTACAGCACCACATTAGGATCAAATATTACTAGAGCTTATGATAATACCTACCACACTGACTTTCAATACTATCTTGTACAAACAACTGCTGGATTAAATCCAGTTAGTGATGCTGATTTACCTGGTTTAGAATGGGATTGGATGTATACTTATGACATAACAGGATATTTTGATTATGTTGAAGTATTCTTCTGGTTATACGATTCTACACAAGTGAATTTAGATATTTATCTAGATGGTATTTATGTCGAAACTCTGTTTGGATTAACTAATGGTTACCATAGCTATAAAGTTAAAATTGGGGACATACCTCCAGGTTACTTTAATCATGAACTGAAGATTGTTGTTACAGATACTTTTG
>JAUWEG010000021.1 GCA_030608385.1 Candidatus Heimdallarchaeota archaeon | reverse complement strand
AATCAAGTCTCCAACGATATTCATGAGTACCAGTACTAGGTACCCCCACCATTGGAGTGAAATCAGCTCTAAATTTAACACTGTTTTTGAGATATTCAGGATTTGTAACATGTAATCCACCATAATAATATCTTATATCATCTACCACAGGTCCATTCATTGTAGGTGGTTCTCTATCATATACTTGCAAGTAATATTCATCAGCAATAGCTGATGCAACAACAGTTAAATCGCTAGCTTGTGCTTTAAAACCAAAATATAACAAGCGATAATCGTAGCCTCCTGTACTCCATGATTTGCCATCATCTGTCCAAGCTGAAAGGTCCAAATCAATATCTATCTTCATTCCAATACAGTAACTACCAGAAAAAGTAGTTTCTTTGTTATGCATGTAAACATAATCATCGTTGCTATCTCCAAACCATCTATACTCTGCTCTTCCAAGGCTAACATAATCATCTGCTTCTATATCACTCACTTGAAACTTGAAGATATTTCCAAAAGATTCATGATGAATAATCCCATGGATTCTATATGCTTCAGCTGTAAGTCTTACCACTGATTCTTTTGTTGGGTGCCATTTAGCAGTAGATGAATCATAGTAAGCTTTTGTAATTTCATGAAGTTGTACGTCTAATTGAATTTCGGCATCTATACCAAACCAAATTTCATATGCATGATCTTCAAAATGACCTGAAGCTCCCTCATTTCCAATTTCCCAGATTGTATCGCTACCAAATACTGCGGAATAATAATCCCCAGCTGTTCCAGTGATTTCATCATTTATTTGTACTAGAGATGAAGTCTGAGTTGTATAACCCTCAGTTGTTATTATTTCAGCTGTTATTGCTTTTATTCCTGGTTTGTCAAAAGTTACAGTTAATTCCCATCTACTACTCTTACTATTCCATTTGCTACTTCCTAGATAAGTAGGATTTGATGGATTTGTATTATCAAAAAAATCAACCCTTTGAATACTACCTGCTGATTTAGACATGAGAACATTATCATCTATAAACAATGTAATTGGTTCAGTAATGTAATGATTTGATGAAGATGAAAATGATTTCAATTCAATATCAGATTTAAATTGATTAAAATCAATAACAGACACATCAGTTAACATATTTCCATCTGTTGGCTGTAAATTAGATTTTGTTAAACTAACGTTTGCACCACTAACGTTTGCACCACTAATTCCGTTATTAAAGAATATTAAGCTAGTAGATAAAAAGAAAAATAAAATCCCAAAACTGAAGAGCTTTCTTTTAGAATATCTAAAATTCTTCAGAAATATAACACTATTTCCATTTTTATTCAACATTTTCCCCCACTATGTAGAATACAAACTATCGTCATATATCTCAGCCTATTATAAAAACCTAATTTAATGAAAATATAAAAGATTTATTGAGAAAAAGAGGAAAATTGGTTACCTCATTTTATCCTGGTAGTAATAATTTGGTTTGTATGTTAATGGCCATTCGGGTTCATTATCTAAGATCTCCTCTATTTGCATCAGAATATCTTTAGATAACTCAACATCAGAAGCTTTGATATTTTCTGTGACATGTTCTGGTTTAGTTGCACCAATAATTGCAGAAGAGATCTCTGATCTTCTCAGAATCCATGCAAGTGCTAATTGACCCATTGTTATGTCAAGTGTTGAGGCAATGTCTCCCAGTTTCTTGATTTTTTCAATTGTTTCTTCTGTAAGATTCTTCTTCAAAAATTCTGATTTATCAGCTCTACTACCTTCCGGAATGCCCTCATTATATTTTCCAGTTAATAGACCCTGAGCTAAAGGAGACCAAACTGTGAATCCCATTCCATGAGTTTTAGCTACAGACATGATTTCCATTTCTATATGTCTAACTAACATGTTGTATAAAGGCTGTTCAACAACAGGTTTATGTGCTCTAATATCTTTAGCAATTGCGTTTGCTCTTTCTAATTGTGCAGCTGTCCATACTGAAGTTCCCCAGTATCTAACTTTTCCATCTCTTATCAAGTCATCTAGAACTTCTACGGTTTCTCTTAGAGGTGTCATGTAGTCATATCTGTGCATGAAGTAAATGTCAATATAATCCATATTCAATCTATCAAGAGTACCTTCAATTGCATTCATGATATTCTTACGACTTAATCCCCAATCATTAACATCATAATCATTCATTGCCCAGAAGACTTTACTAGAAATGACTAGATCTTTTCTATTGAAAGTTTCTTCAGCGAGGAAATCAGCTATTACCATTTCTGCTCCTCCCTTTGCATAAATTTCAGCTGAATCTATAAAATTGATACCATTTTCAATTGCAGCAGTCATACATTTTTTTGCCACTTCATTTTCTACTGAACCACCATAGGTTAACCAAGAACCTAAGGAAATCTCACTAACTTTTAATCCTGATTTTCCAACCTTTCTATATTTCATAAAATCACTTGCTTTGAAGCTTAACCTAAGATAACAAAAATATTCTAAAATAAAAAGTATGTGGATTTTCAAAAAACTGCATCAACCTTGCTTTTTTGCAAGTCTACATAAAACAATTCCCCAAATCACAGGTTCTGTTGGTTAGATAAATACTATCTCTTTGAAGAAATTCAATTCCTCTGATGACAACCTATTTGGATACTTGAATTTCTTGATGTAGGTATGAAATCTCTTATTCATAACATCATTTTTTATTAGGTGTTCTGTTTTATTTTCCGGAAAAATCACAGATACTAGATAGTACTGTTTACCTTTAAATCGTGGATCTGATTGCACATCATCTTTCCCCCAGAATGTAAAAATTATCATGCTGTGACCGATGATTGAAGGTGCTGGAAGCGGTCCATAAACCCCTGTCTCATATCTATGCCCTTGACCAACTGTAACATAGCAGAAACCTATGAATTCATCCAAGTTTATGTCAAAGGATTCCAAATCTGCTTTGACAACTTCTCCTCCTTTCATTCCAAATCGAAATAGTCCGACCCCAACTTCTTTGCTGTAAGCAATTTTTCTTTTAAAATAGATATAGTCTGATGTTTCCTTTGTGTAATGAGCGAACCCAACTCTCCGTTTTTTACTGAAAAATGAAATAATATAGATCAGAACTCCTAATGGAAGTATTATGACAATTATATAAAAATACCAATTTTGTTCTTTGATTTCAATTCGTGGTATTTTTACAGGCTCTTCTAGTGGATATATATCAAATTCTCCCCAGAACCCCTCAATAGAATAATCACCAGTTCCCCACTCATTCCAGAAATTACCTTTTTCTACTTCTTCCTCATACCAGAAATTATTAATTCCATTTTTTGAATATGCTTGACTTAACCCCCCAAGATTATTTTGAATAAAATTATTGTGATGAATCAAATTACTTGAAGAGTAATTTAACGTTATGCCATATCCAGTATTAAGTTCTATAAAATTGTAGGTTATTTTACATTCATTTGAATCAAATAGGTAGATTCCTTTATTTTTATTGCTTGAAATGCTGTTATTATATATTTCAAAATAACGTGATTCATCCAAGTAGAATCCTATCGTGTTGTTTATAACTTCATTTTCTTTGAGCTGAACAACTTCTGAATCCTTAAAGTGAAAAGCTGGACCTAAATTTCCATAAAGTTTATTTCGTTTAATGTCACCGGTATTAATCTCCCAGAGATAAATCCCTGATTTTTTGTTATCAAAACAATAATTCTGTTCTACGATTGGAGTACGGCTAAAATAAACCTCTATTCCAACTTGGTTTTGCTCACAAATATTGTTGAAGATAGTAATATCATCACTAAATCGGATAGAAACACCATTTTCTTTATTTAGAGAAAGTATATTATTCGAAATAGTTACATCATCTGAGTCTATACAATTTATCCCGTTTATACTATTAGAAGTAAGAGAATTATTATCTATTAACGTTCCCGGCGCATCCCAGAGGTCTATACCATAGGTGTCATGTTCAATACAAGTATTATTTCTTATTTCTGCTGTACCATGAGAAATCCATGATATCCATATCCCTACTTGTTTAACTTTAATGAAGCAGTTCTGAATAACAAAATACTTAGTTGTATCGCTAATGTTTATTCCGAAATTTTGAATCTCAGATGATATATTGTAGTTCTCTAATCTATAGGGATCTGTTATTGTTCCACTTCCTGGGAAAACTAAAAATTCATTATCATTGGTAATATGAATTGGGTCACTTTGTATCAAAAATGTTTGAGGTTTTGTTATCATAGTGAAATCATTTGTTTGAACATTTGGACCTTCTCCAAAAATTGCAGTTGAGGGACTATGAAAACCTATGCCAAGTAATATGGTCAGCAAAAACATAATCTTATAGATTTTTCCCAGAGACATTTGATTCTATTAAATATAATGTAATGACTACTTATAAAATTCTACTATTTGTTTTGAATATGTATAATTTTCCTCTAATGATACACAAATAAATTCTTAATACCCATCATTCAATTGTCCAACGGGTAGTTAGATGAATTCTGAAATAGAAGATATCGCTTATTTTGAAACACCTCGAAATCCTTTGCCATTGAATTATATTGCTAAGGGTGTTGAAGGTGTAGAAACTATTATTGCTGCAATAAATCCTCGTGCTACTGAGGAAGTTATTAGTGGAATATTAAGAGCTGCAAAGCAATCAAAATCTGTAGTTATATTTGAACTAGCTTTAAGTGAAATGTCACTCAGTGGAGGATACACTGGTTATACTCCTGAGAAATTTGCTCAACGCTGTAAATCGGCTGCAGAAAAAGAGAAATGGTTTGCCTACTCATTACATGCTGATCATTTAACCTTAAAGAAAGGTACTGATGAAGAAACAGCTAATTTAATGAAAGAAATCAAAGCTCGAGTTGAAGCAGGATTTACTGGTTACGCCATTGATACATCTTTTCTCTTTAACAGAGATGAAGATACAGTAAATGGTCAATTGAGTGATATTTTATCAAAAGGCCTTGTATTATTTGAGTTCCTAAAAGAACTGATGGGTGAAAGACCTTATGGGCTTGAAGGAGAAGTTGGGGAAATCGGAATTACAGAGTTTACAACAGTTGAAGAAGCTGTTCACTATGTTTCATCTTTAATTAAGAATGATGTCATAATAGATTATCTAGCAATAGCAAATGGCTCCACACATGGTGTAAGTGTTGATACTGAAGGTAAAGTCGTTCCACAGCTAGGGATTAATGTTCAGAGAACTGTTGAGATAGTAAATGAATTCAAGAAACTGGGAATAA
This sequence comes from Candidatus Heimdallarchaeota archaeon, assembly GCA_030608385.1. GTDB lineage: Archaea > Asgardarchaeota > Heimdallarchaeia > Heimdallarchaeales > Heimdallarchaeaceae > UBA460. The sequence continues at coordinate 21,412 of JAUWEG010000021.1, read as the reverse complement.
GAACAAGAATAGCCCAGCATGGAATCACAGGCACACCAGTCGAGGTAATAGCCTCAACTTTTCCACATGGAATTATAACAAAAGGGAATATAGGTACTTTCTGGCAAAGACTAGTACAAGATATTCTCGAAGAACGTGAACCTGAACTATTAGCCAAAATACGTACTTGGGTGTTAGATAAATATGGAAAACCTGATGTAGATGAACATAAAACATTCGCAAAGAATTCTAAATATGCTTGGAAAGAATTCTTTGAAGAAGTTGAAAATATTGGTAAGACCACCAAACAAGCAATAATTGTGAAAGCTGAATCAGATATGAATGAATTTATCAAAGCCTTGAAAATGGAAAATACTGCAACTCTTTGCCTTAAATATATGTTAGATAATTTTCTAACAAATACATACTAGGATCTGAAAAAATGTCTATAATAAAATATCATACACTGGAAGCATATCTTGAGGAAATTCAACCTGAATCTCTAAGAGAAATACTGAGAGAGATTATCAATATAAGTTTGGATGTACCAAAACAGATTCTAACATTTCTTCTAGGCGAAGATGATTATTCTGGTATCATTAATGTGTCTGGAGATGAACAGCTAAGCCTAGATGTTGCCACACAAGAACTATTTATGCAAAGAATTCCCAATAATCTTTACTCTCTCTTATTAGGTGAAGAAACAGATGAAAATAATATAATGGAAGGAACAGGTGAGTTAATTATTTTAGGTGATTTTATTGATGGTTCTTCTATTGTTAGGACACGAAGTCCAGGAGCAATTGTCAATATAATTGATCAAGATGGGTGTACTATTGCTGCTTTGACAGTAAGTTACACATTATTCTTGCGATTTGATTTAGCAACAGATTTGGGGTTCATTCAATTTATTCATGATGGGGAATCGTTTCGAGTAGTAAGAGATACTCTGGATATTAGCCCCAGTAAAAATCCAGTGTTCGGGCTTGGAGGGAAGTATAATGATCATTCAGCAAAGCAGAAACTTTTCGTTGACGCATTAGATATTAAAGGAAAGAACAGATATGGTGGCTGTATGGTCCAAGACATGAATAATGTTTTTGAAAAAACAGGTGTTTTTGGTTATTTCGCACCTAAACTTAGGTTCTGTTATGAAATTGTTCCTTATCTTTATATTCTGTCTAAAGTTAATGGTGAAGGATTCTACATAACAGCCGATGGACACGAAATTAGGTGTAGGGATATAAAACCCTTAGACGTAAACAAACTTACATCAATGCACTATCTGCATCAAAGAACTGGCTTTGTTGGCGGCTCTAAAGATTTAATCAAATTATGGCATAAAATAGAGGATTTGTGAATATTTTCCAACTCTTCTCCTTTTATTTTCTGTCGAAGCTATTGGAGGATAAATTCCACGATTAGTCTAAATTTCATCTCTTCTTCTTTCTTCCTCTCTTGTCTTTTCAAGTCGTATCTCTTTTTCACTTAAAAGCATGTAAATAAAATACCTTATAGGCTCATGAAGTGGTTGATAGATACTTGGATTAAAATCATGAAAATGAGTACATAGATTATCAATAATAAATTCATCTGTTTCAAGGTCGTAAATCAAAGGATAGTATCTACATCCTTCTGGTCTATCATCATAGATAGTACATCTTTTATCTTTTAGAAAGAAACATTGACTTTCTATGTTTCTTAAAACCATAAACCCTTCCTTTTCTACTAGAAATTCATCAATTTGGAATCCTAATTTTTCAATTCTTGTTATGTCTTTTTCTCCTAGAGGCATTTCTGTTTCTAAACAGCATTCATAACAATTGTCCGTATATGGACAATAGAATTCTAAATCTGGAAGAGTTATTTTTTTCACCTTCGTGCTTGAATCTCAATTATTGATTCCATAAGATTTCCTTTAAATTCAATTGCTAGTTCTTCTATTGTTTCCTCATTATCTGCTTCAATTGTCATTCTAATTACAGGTGATGTGTTAGATGGTCTAATTAGAACCCAACCTTCTTTCAAGTTGATTCTAACCCCATCCATAGTATTAATATCGTCATATTTTGATAGCAATTTCTTCTTTAGTAAATCTACTGCAGCAAATTTGATATCATCTACGCAATGAATTTCTTCCTTTCTTAGGGGATACGTTGGGATTTTATCTACTAAAGTTGACAATCTTATCTTTTCTTTATTAAGTATTTCTGCAATCTTAAGGGGCGTAACAAGTGCATCATCAAAGAGAAAATATTCAGGTAAAATTATATGGCCACTAGATTCAACACCCAGGGGAGATTTTTCGTTTTTTGCCTCGATAGTCAAAAAGGTGTGTCCAACAGGAATCTGTTTTACTCGATACCCTAAAGGTTCAAGTTGTTCGGCTACAGATTTTGAACATTCAACGTTTGCAATAATTGTCCCTTCTTTCTTAGATAAGCCATACTGACCAATAATTATTCCAGTTTGATCTGCAGAGAGAATTCTCCCTAAATCATCTACGATTACAGCTCTATCTCCATCTCCATCAAATGCTACTCCAAAATTACATCCATTCTTTGTAACTGCTTTAACCAATTCAGTCAGATTTTCTGGTTTTGGATCAGATGGTCTTCCTGAGAAAGTAGGATCAGTATCACAATAGATTCTTGTAATTTCAATTCCCAAGGATGAAAAAATTTCTGGAGCTGATAATGTGGTGCTACCACCACCGCAATCTAGTGCAACTTTCATTTTTTCTGTAAATCTGAATTTTTGTTTGAAAAACTCCTCATACTTATCCTTAATCTCATAGGAAATTGAACTTCCAATTTCTCCCCATTCCACCAGTAAATATTTTTCATCTATAGTTATATCTCTAATCTTCATTAATTCTTCTTCTGAAAAACCAACACCATCTGAATGATAGAATTTTATGCCGTTCCATTCAGGTGGAAGATGGCTTGCTGTTACAAACGCTGTTGCTGTTTTTTCTAAAAACCACCCCGCATAAAGAGTTTGTCCGAATGCTGTTGTACCTACGTAAACTACATCAATTCCAGTTGCTGTTACTCCAGAAATAAAAGAATAAACTAATGGAATACTAGACTGTCTAATTTCATTGCCCACAACAACTTCTTTGCCTTTTAATGTATTTTTAACATATGTCCCAAAGGCTAAACCTATCTTATACATTAATGGTGGAGAGATATCCTTATTGTAAATTCCTCGTATATCATATGCTCGAAATATATTTGGGGAGATATCTTTGTTCATTGGTTTAAGGGTAAATTAGATGTATAAAAATTTACTTACGCATAAATCTTTTATTCAAGTTAGAACAATTTCGAAGTTATGCACGTTTCAGTTGTATATATTCTCGTTTTCTTAAGTTCATATTTAATCGGGTCAATTCCTTTTAGTTGGATTGTTACAAAGCTTAAAACAGGAGAAGACATAAGAAAAATTGGATCAGGAAATGTAGGTGGTCGTAATGTTTTCAGAGCAACTAAATCTTCCAAATTGGCGTATTTTGCTGGTTTTCTGGATGTTAGTCGATCTGTAACTGCTATTGTTGTACCATATTTTATGGCTTTTCAATGGTATTTTTCAAAACAAACCCCCTTGTTATTAGTTGCTCCATTCATAGATGTTCGCTGGTGTCTATGTTTAACTGTCGGTGGAATGGGTGCCATTCTAGGTCATAATTGGCCACTTTATCTTCTTTCCCCTGGTGGAAAAGGGATTACTGTCGTTTTGGCATCATTGATATTCGCTAATCCAATATTACTCGGATTTTGGATTGTTCTTTGGCCAATTATCATTACTATTATTGGTTACTCTTCAATTACATATATCGTGGTAACAGCCCTTGTTGGTGTTATAGGTTTCTTTCTGCCTGCCTATATGTTGATGTCTTGGGCTCCCTGTCCCTTGTCACTAGGTTTACTTCTTATTGGGGTTTCGCTAATTATGCTCAGTAGACAAAAAGAAAATTTCCAGAAAATCCGTTCTGGGGAAGCAAAAAAAATGAAAATCTGGAAAGGTATCTTTGGTAAAAAGAAGCTTTCAGAAGAAATATTAAAATAAAAGAGGGTAAGAAAAATCTTACCCCTTACACCATATCAATTTTTTTCGCTGTAACAGTTATACTTTGAATAGATTTTCCAATGTTCTTAATATCTTCAATATCTCCATCGATATCTTCCAAATCTATCTCTTCGCCATCAAAAATCAGCTTTACTTCTGGTTCTCCTTCTTTCTTCTCCCCATCTACTTCATGTTTGAGGGTAGTTCCTTTTTGCTGGACTTGGATATCTTCAAAACCTGCGTTTTCAACCATTTCCAAATATCTATTCTTCAGTTCAGCACCAGATACACATGCAGCAAGAAGCTTTTTGTTATCTCGAATTGATTCAGGAAGCTGTTTAAGAAGAACTATATCTGATATTGCAATTCTTCCTCCTGGTTTAAGAACCCGATATGCTTCATCAAATACACGTTGTTTTTCAGGTGAAAGATTAATAACACAATTAGAAATTATTATATCAACAGAGTTATCAGCAACTGGAAGATTTTCGATTTCTCCAAGTCTGAATTCAACGTTTGTGAAGTTGTTTTTTTCTGCGTTATCGCGTGCTAAATCAATCATATCAGGTGTCATATCAACACCAATTACCTTTCCAGTTGGACCTACTTTTTGCGATGAGAGAAAGCAATCAAGACCTCCACCTGCTCCAAGATCAAGAACAACTTCACCTTTTTTGAGCGAAGCTATAGCTGTTGGGTTTCCACAACCTAATCCCATATTTGATGCATCTGGGATTGATAATAGTTCTTCTTGAGAATACCCGATTGCTTTGCTTACATCTGTTGATTTTGAACTATCTCCACAACAGGAAGAGCCTCTTCTAGCTACTTTTGTATAACTATCTCTTACACTTTTTTTTACTTCTTTAGATTTCATTTATATCATCCTTTTTTTCTTGTAATTCCTGTTCAACAACAGGTTTGTTTCTTTTTCTTTTGTTCAGAGTTTTTCTCATTGCTTTCTTCACAACAATTCTCGTTGGAAGTTTCTTCATATTTTTTTTCGAATCTTTCTTCATCCATTTTCATTACCTTCTTGTCGGTGAGCTTAATCTTCTGATAACTCCTCCATTATGGGTTTAAGGGCGACTTTGACCATACCATCTATTTTGTCCGCCTTCATTAGGGAAATACTGGATAATACCCCTTTTTCACGCATGCTGATAACAACCAACCTGTCGCCTTCACTAATTTTCATTTTGTCTCGCAAACCTTTGGGTAGAACTATTTGTCCCCTACTATCCACGTTAACAACACCTTCAATATGACAGCATCCTAAATCTTCTGTACTATCAGGGCAACAAGGTTCTGTTTTCTTCTTTGTATTCATTGTTCTCAGAAGATGGTTACATTCAGATATTTATAAATATTCCGAAAATTCAGAAAATTCAGAAAATTCTACATTCTCTTCTATCTTTTGTAAATGCTTTTAATCATATTGATAAACAATATTACAATGAAGCAAGCTTATATCCTGACAGGAACACCTGGAACAGGTAAGACAACGATTGCTGATCTTCTGGAAAATAAAGGTTACACAGTAACAAATATTGGGAAACTTGTCAAAGATGAAGAGCTTTTTGATTTCTATGATAAAAAACGAGATAGTTTTGTAATAGCTGATGATAAATTAAATGCTGCTCTAACTCAGTTAATAGAGAGAAATACTTCAGCCCTCCCACTTGTTCTTGATGGACATGTATCGCGACTCCCCCCCTTGTTTGTATCAAAGTGTATCGTTTTTCGTTGTTCGATTCGTAACCTTCGACAGAGACTGGTTGCACGTGGTTATAGTGAATCAAAGATAGACGAGAACATTGAAGCAGAAATAATGGAAGTAATTTTGACCGACATGATGCAACTATATGGTAAAGATCTTGTTAGAGTTGTCTCCACAGATGTTTCCATTGAGAAAACATTTGAGGAAGTTTTAGCAAATTTAGCAGTTTAATGTTAAGTATCTATCCACTAATTCTTATAGATAAAATACCTCTTTTGTCTTTAATTACTGACACTGCTTCATTTGGTGCTACTACTGTAAATCCTTTGTTCTTGGTTCCTTTACCAAAAAGTTTTGTCCATTTAAAGTCTTCTCCGCTCTCGAATGAGAACATCTTGATACCTATAAAGTTTCCATAATCAATTTTACTCATAGTTCTTTCAATAAGATTAAGCTCTTCACTGTGGGAGAGTCCATCTTCGAGAACCAATATGCTGTTCCTCATTACTTTGGATAAGATGTAACTGATTTTCTCTTCAGATGACAGATCATCAGTCTCAGAAAAAGGTATAAAATCTACTCTGTACTTCATTCTCTTCACCTTACCTTCCTAGCCAATTCGGCTATTTTATCATATAATTGTTCTATACCATAACCCTGTAGCGCAGATACGGGGATTACATGATACTCGCTGAACGCATCTTTAACTTCTCGAATGTCCACATCAGGTAAATCAATCTTATTTGGAACTAGTATGAATGGCTTCTTTTGGTGCTCCAAATTACCTATAATTGTAAAGTTTACCTGATCAAACGGTGATTTTGCAGCATCTATTACTACTAGTGCTACATCCACATTTTCAAGGAATTTTATTGCTTCCACTATTCCTCTTGTTGCTTCTTTAGCTCTTTGCATTGCTTCTCCAGCTGTAAGTCCATGTTTCATGAACTCCTTTGGATTGACTGAGGATGCTATACCAGGCATATCGATTAATGTAAGATCCAAGGTAGTTCCTTTAGAAGAGAAGTTAACCTTCTCAAGCTTTTGAATTGTTCTTGTTTCGTGTGGAATTTCGCTTACAATCCCAACTTCTTGGTCAGCCCAATCCACACCAATTTTGTTTGCGAGAGTGGTCTTACCAGCATTTACTTCACCGTAGAACCCCAAATTAATTGATTTTGGCTTTGATTTTAGCCATAATCTCCATGACAATTATTTCACCTGGACAAGCTTACTCTCTGGTTAACTTAAAAAGCAATATTATGGACATCACACGGTCGTATTACGATTGCCAGTTGACTTATAGTAATCTTTAGAAATATGTGAGTCAAATGGTCATCTAATAAGGTTTATTAAGCCTAAAAAAAAGAAACTCGAAACAAGGATTTTCAAATTTAGGTCGTGATTTAAATTTTCATTATGGGTGCTAGTCTAAAAGTGTGGTTAAAATTACTCTGGGATAATAAATTCAACATCAGTTGGAAATATATTCCAAGAACTCTTGCAATAACATTAGTTACAGCTTTATTTACTCCTTTAACCATCTATGAACATTTACGATTTAATCGAAAAGTCAGAAAAACAGAAATTAAGGAAGATCCCATATTCATAATCGGTCATTGGCGTACAGGAACAACTCATTTACAAAATCTTTTACTTCTTGATGAAAAATATGGTTACTTAGATTTAATTGAAGCTACATTTCCTCATCTAATGCTAGGTAGTTTCAAGTTAATTTCATCATTAATGAAACCCCTTATTCCTGAAACTCGACCCATGGACAATATGGCCATGGATACAACCACACCTCAAGAGCATGATTTTCCTATAGTTGATCTTTGCATGCTTTCTCCACAAACTGGTTTGTTTTTTCCAAGTAACAGAGAAAGATATCTTAAGTACGGTTCATTCGAGAAAGCGACTGAAACTGAAATTAATAAATGGAAAGAAACCTTCTTGTTTTATCTAAAAAAATTAACATTGAAAGAAGGAGGAAAACAACTTTTACTCAAAAATCCTCTGGATACTCATAGAGTTAAGCTTATCTTAGAAATCTTTCCCAATGCTAAATTTATCAATATTTACAGAAATCCATATGAAGTCTTCTTTTCGACCGTTAAACTCCATAAAACTAATACTCACTTGTTCTGGTTACAAAAACCAGAATATAAACTGGAAGATTTTATTTTCGATTTGTATTTAGAGATGTATGAAAAATATTACAAAGACTTTGATTCTATTCCCAAAGAACAATTAATAGAAGTTAAATACGAAAGTCTAATTTCAAACCCAATGGGAGAATTAGTAAAAATATTTGATCAACTTAATTTGGGCGATTTTGAACTAGTAAGAGATAAAATTCAAATTTATTTGGATTCCCTAAATGATTATAAAGTAGGGAATTACAAAATTTCGAAGAAAGATAAAGAATTCATCTACTCAAAATGGCATGAAACAATCGATCGTTGGGGTTATGAGAAACCTTAGAAAAGATAAAAAAAGACCTCATAAACACACGATATCTTTTGGTGTGTTTGAAAGTCTAATTACCCCCTCTTTTATCACAATACAATCATCTTCTAGACGTATTCCAAATTCACCAGTAAAGTATAAACCTGGTTCTACAGTAATTACTGAATTCTCTAGTAAGTTTTGAGCTGGTCTATCGGGATAGGACTTTCTAATGCCTACGCCGATATCATGTGTCTCAATACCAATTGGATGTCCTGTTGAATGAATGTATAACTTTTCATGATCATAACCAAATTCTTCAAATTTGTCTCTTACAGCTAGTTCAACGATATCTGAAGGAATTCCTGCCTTGATTTTAGTATAAGCCGCTTCCTTTGCTTCATGAACGGCTTCATAAGCTCTAAGAACTTCTTCGTTCGGATTGCTACCTATCCAGTATGTATGAGTAATATCGGAATTGGACATATCATAAGCAACTCCATAATCGATTAGAAGAACTTGATTTTCTTTAATTTTACCAATTCCTGCTTTATGGTGAGGTATAGCTGCATTGGGACCTGAGGCCACTATAGGTTCAAATGCTACTCCACCTCTTTTATTACACTCAAATTCAATTATTGCTGCTAATTCCTTTTCCATCATGCCAGGTTTAATCAATGGTTCAACAACATCTTCCATCAACTCTTCTGCAAGTTTAGCTGAAATTTTATGATTTTCAATTTCTTTCTTGGTTTTGACAGCTCTTACATCATAGATAATCTCATTAGCTGAAATATAATTCAGATTTTTATTCTGACTGGTTAAAGCTTTGAATGCCCCACTTGTTAATATATCGTAATTTAGTTTCGTAAACACTTCTTTCTCTTCAACAAAGTTAAGTGCAATTGTTGAGTTATCTGAAATATCATTGAATAGTTTACTTACCAATTCTGTAAATTCATTCCCTTGCTTGTAAGCTTTAATATCATAGGTTTTTTCGTCCACAAGCATTTCTTCCATTCTTGATGTGATAACAGAGGGTTTTCCTGTTTTTGGAATAAGAGTCAAAGTAGCTGATGAAATCCATTTTTCATGTAAATATTTTTGATGAATATCATGAGAATGATGACAGAAAATTATCCATCCATCAACATTATGTTTATCTAAAATCGCTTGAATTCTTTCTACTTTTTCATTCAAAATCTACACATTCCTTAATTATTTGTCTTATATTTTCTGGAATAGAATTATTCTCCATTATTTCTAACAAATCCTTAAATTTGTCTATATCTCTGTAAATGTCCTTACTTTCTAAAATCTCATAAGATATGGCTTCTTCTTCAAAAACATCTCTAAATCTTAAGGCTGAATTCTTTCCAAAGACCAATGGAAATGAGTTATTCTTATTGAAAGTTAATATGCTTGTTCCATTATCAGGAGTTGGACCTAACAATATTTTTTTCTCGATTTTGTGTCTATAAAGAATCGCCTTAATTTCTTCAGATTTAATCAAAGGTAAATCAGCCATAATTATTGTGATTATATCTTCTTCTATTTCTTTGAAAGCATTAGTTAGTGATTCATTTAACTCATTTCCCTTATCAGACAGTAAAGTAAATTTTCCTGAAAAGCTAAGATTATTTTTCTTTGTTAATATGTATAAGTGAACATCTGTTTCAATCATAGATACCTCATTTATAAGATTCTGAGTCATATGATAGAGCAGTTTTCCAACAGAAGTTTCCTTTAGATCAGACCTTAATCTGCTCTTATCACCCACTGTTCCTCTATAAGGAATTATTATTGCTTCCATGGTTTTTCTGTCCGGTATAATCTCTAATTAATCTTTGAATAAACTTTGGATCTCGAATCAATGGTCTGGCAACAGATACCGCTTTTGCTCCTGCTTCAAACATTGTCTTAATGTCGTTTATAGTTTTAACAGAATTATTTCCAATAATTGGTATATCAGTTGAATTAACGAGATTATGGATTATTTTAATATTTGCTCTATTGTGTCCTGGTAACATAGCATCAGAATGAATGAAACTAATTGAAAATTCATCTAAAATTCTTACAAATATTTGATACTCATTAACTAAATATCCTCGAATTTTTATTCCTAAAGGAAATGCGGGAAGTATTGCTCTTATATCATTAAGTAAGCATTCCAAACTTTCTAGGTTAATAAGCAAACTCTGTCCCCCGTTGGTGTTGATAATTTCTTCTTGACGACAATGAGCATTTATTTCTATAAAGTCAACAAATTCAGTAAATTTCTTCAACCACATTTTAGTTAGATTATCAACTTTAGAAAATCTTATGTTAACATTTATGGACTGTTGCTTGTGAAGTTTCTCAAGATTTAGATTTTTCATGCTCCATAGTCTAGCATCCTTTTGGTTTGTTGGAAGAACAAACTCCTTTCTCCCTCTTTCAATCATTTTAATTGTAGCTTTATGAGATTCATAATCTATGGAAAATCCTCCCAAAGTTACCATACCAGCACCATATCTTAGAATTTCTTGGCAAAAATTTCTATTTGAAATACCAGCTAAGGCAGATTGAACAATTGGTGGTTTAAATTTAAAACCAAAATCTATCATCGGGCTATCTCCTATTTAGAATGAAAGAGGAAAGCTTCTTGGGAATAGTTTCATCACTAAAGAGAATGTTTTGTGTAAGAACTTCTAAACCTGTTTCTTTTTCAATTTCCTCAATATAATTCTTGTCTGTTTCATGAATTATTATAGTGCTACATATGTCCTTATACAGTTTTGCCACACCTACAGGAGATATCTCCAAACCTTTGGTTTTCATCAACTTACCTGTTGGTCCACTAATAGGTGCTTCACCAATAATTGGACTTATAGTCATACATCTGTTTTTGTTTTTTTCAAGCTTTTTTCTAATGGGTTTAATGTCAATAATGGGGCCAATACTGGTAATTGGGTTACTAGGTCCAATTATTATTAATTCTGAAATATCCAATTCATTTAGAGCCAAGTTTGGAACTATTGCTTTTTCAAGATCTTTAACATATATATCCTTAATTTCGATTTTTCCTTTGTTTTTCACCCAAAATTCTTGGAAGTGAATATTTCTATCATCCTTAGTAATAATACGCGTTTCAATATGATTTTCTGAACTTGGAAAAATCTTTGCTCTAATGCCTAGTTTCTTTCTCAAATTATTTATTATTACAGATTGATTTACTCCTTTTTGCATTTCATTTGTCCGAAAAACTTGCATCCCTAGGTCTTTATCTCCTAACTGGAACCAAGTGTTTACCCCATACCTGTTTAGGAAGTCTAGAGTGTTATAAGTTTCATTTTTTACACCCCAGTATTTTTCTGTATCTAATAGATTACTGAAGAGATAAAGAATTGTATCAATATCTGGAGAAACATAATAACCATACACCCAGAAATTGTCTGCAGAATTGGCAATTATTGATATTTGTTCTTCTGGAATATTACTTCTAAAACCTTGAATTAGTTTTGGGGTTCCTGTTCCTCCAGATAGGAAAGTTATCATTTTGAACCCTCATGATTTTGAAATGTTAAGAAATTATTTAGCTGATTTTTTTGAGGTTTTTGCTTTAGATTTTGTAACAGCTTTACTTGGTGTCTTTTTTGTTTTTACGGTTGCTTTGCTTGGTGTCTTCTTTGTTTTTTCAGCTGTCTTGCTTGGTGTCTTCTTTGCTTCTTCAGCTGTTTTTTCAGGTGTTTCTTTAGGCTTTTTTGGAGGGGTTTTTCTTGTTGTTTTCTTTTTAATAGTTCCTGTTTCTACTAAACGAAGTCTCGATGTTGACTTAATAACGACTCTATAATAAGATCCATTTTCTCCCATATCTGGATTTCGAACGATTTTGATAACATCACCAGGTTTTGCTTGAATAGCTTTCACAGCTGCATCACTTTCCAGGATTTTAGGTATGTGATGTTTATCAATTTGGTATCTCTCTAAGAAGTACTTTATTTCTGGTGATTTAAGCTTAACATGTTGTCGAACCATTGCATGTTCAAAGATGTTAAACAGTGGATTATTACTACTTATAATTTCAATACCCAGTTTAACTGATTCCTTCTTTGCATAATGAGTTAAAGGTGATTCTGCAATAAGGAGGGCTTCACCAAGCTTTTCTTCCTCTTGTAGTTTTCCTAAAAGTCTAATTAATTTTACTCCAATTTGAGGATTTTTTGGAAATCGTGCAATTGCAGTTATCTTTTCTTTTTCTTCAGAAATTTTATCAGCATACATGTCTAGGAAATCGTCATCTTCTTTGGTATTTTTAATTTGAAATCCTCTAAATTCAAGAATCTCTTTAACACCATCCATTATCCTCTTTTCCTTAGCCTTTTGTTCTTTAGAAGACAAATAAGTTACCTCTGCCCCATTAATAATCAGTTAATTTAAAATCTTTTGACAAGTGAGAGGTTTTCAAACGTTATTTTTCTTCATCTTCTGTTTGAAATTTGATATAGTAAGAACCATCTTTATTCCTGCTTATTATTGGTTTATTATTACTGCTATCTGAAAGCAATTTTTCAATATCTACTTCAAAAACTCCATCACTTGTAAGTCTAATCTCTTCAACACCCTCTTTTATATCTGTTTGGTGGATCTCTTTTTCTACAATAAGTTCAAGTTCCTCTTCTTTCTTCTGATCTGAAGACTTTTCTCTATAAGTTTTGAATTTGAAGGATCCACAAAAGGGGCATCCATTAAGTAGGATTTGACTATTCAATTCAAGTTTCTTATCACACAGTGCACACACTGTTATTTTATTAGATGGTTTTGACATATAATCACTTGACTCCTGATATGGTTTTTCTATTCCATTTTTATACTTGAATTATATAAGAAAGGACCTTTATGATTACATTTTGGACATCCTTTTTTTTCTAGTTCATCAATGGAATTGAAGTCACCCTCAGATCCCACATTGAAGCTTTCTCCACATATTGTTTTGCACTTATATAGCTGTAAATGGCTATTGCTTTCTCTATAATACATTGGCCCATAGTAATGATTTGCTATAGTTTCTTTAGAATTTTGTTTTACTTTAATTATGTATAAGTCTGAAACTGTTTTGTTCAGAGGATTTTTGTACTCATAGCTGTTGAAATCTGTTTTCTTCTCTTCTATTTCTAAATTCATTTTATTAACTAGTTCTTCCAGGATATCCTCTTTTTCACTTTCAATATCAAAAGATAGAAAGATTCTTGATGGTGATTCCTTGTTGGCACATTGTACAGCTCTTGTTAAACCAACCTCTAACCCTTCCTCTGTCATAGGAGGTTCAACAAAAATATAGTCAAATTGATTTTTTAGAATAATTATCATTCGAACCCGGATATCATGATTTACATATCGTATGGTTCTAATCTTCTGTTTAACCTTCATATTAAAAACAATTTCAGGAATTCTTTTGTCTATATCTAGAACTGCTAAATCCTTTGGTTTCGAAAGAATACCTAGTGGTAAAGAAGAAAGATCCATATCCCCTAGAAAAATAATTCTCTTTCCATTATAATTATCAGGATGTTCTAAGAGAACTCTTTCAATACTAGATGTCTTTGAAACATAATATTGATCATAATCACTATTTGGAATTCCACGTAGCTCTTGTAGCTCAAAATAAGCTTTATCGATTCTTTCAAAAAGTTCTTCCTCAGTAGGAATTGTTTTCATCAAGAAGGGCTAATTTTACTAATTTAAAAAAGATTCGTTGCCATCTTAGGAGAGAAAAGTAAGTTGTTTGAGAACATTGAATAACTCATCAATAGGCAGTTTTTGTAATTTCTTGTTTTCTCTTGTTTCTCTTTCTAGCTCTTTTAGTAAAATACTGTATTCATAAGCTGATTTAGCTAGTTGTGCAAAGGTTGAATCGAATTGCGCAACAGATTGTAAATGATCACTTGCATCATTTGCAGCCTTTGCTCCATCGTTAAAGTGAGAGGCAGCTTTGTAATTTTCCTTATTAGTATCTGCACCAATTCCAAAGATTACTTTCTTTGTTGCTTCTAAGAAATCGGTTAAAGCAAAAGATAATGTTTTCTTAATTTCAATTGCATTCCAGTTTATATTTGAATCCTTTAAATCAAACATTTTTTTATGATTTAATAGTTCTGAACAGTTTTCAGCAATTCGTTTGTTAATTATGTCAAATAGAGCAAAATGATTGAAGTTGTGATTTATAATTGTAAAATAATTTTCCTTTATAGAATCTTCTGCAGATAGTGAGTATCTATATCCTTTAGCAATTTTATCTATTACAGTATTTAAAAACAGATACTGTCTGGATAGTTCAAATAAACGTAATTCTACGTCCTGTCCTTGAATGAATGTTTGACTATACCTGTGTTCTACCCATTCCTTATCTATTTTTGATTCACTGCTCAATTGAGATATTTCTAGTGCTTTTGTTGAATAATAATGAGCTTTAGCGTGATATATAATATCCAAAACCTCATTTTTTTCTTTTTCAACAAGATTTTGTTCTAAATACATAGAGTTGGCCAAATACTCAAGACATTCAATGTCTTTCACAATGTAAACTTTCTTTTCTGTTTTAGGAAGGAAATAAGCTGATATCTTTATCGTTTCTATATTTTCTAATAAAGGTTGTATATCTTCAGATTTTATTTTTGTATCTGCTTTTTCTATTTCTATCAATTGAGTAGAGATATCGTTGATTGCGTATTCTAATCTCTCAATAAAACGAACTAGATTTTGTTCTGCTCTTCCCATTGCATCTTTGAAGTGTATATTTTCAAGTAAAGCAATTTTTAACTCTTGAACAAAGTTTAGGTAAACAAATGGGAGACTACTTACATAATTGATATTTACCTTTAAACCTGGTTTATTTACTATTTCTTCTATTTGTTCTACGATGCTCTGGATTTCTTCTTTCTTCTCATCAGCAATTATATTGTACAACATTGAAGTCTTAGCAGAAAGCTCTGCAATTCCATGAAAGAAACCATGTATTACTTCTTCTTTTTTGATAGTTTCTTTCAATTTCACAGCTCCTTCGTTCATTTCCACATCGGAGTCTAAGATTATCAAAGCCTCTTCCTCTAATCCTAGAACCAGATTCAGATATTCAACACTTGCAATGAAACTATCACTTTTAGCTGCTTCGAAACTCAATCTGAGATAATGGTCAATGAGCTCTTTATTTCTTTGAGCTTGATTTAAAGAGATATGACTTGTTTCAATTTGATTTCCTTTTAATTCTGGATCTTCAGGTATTTGTTTATAATAATCTAGTGCTACCTCAAGATGGCTTAGGCTCCTTTCAAAAGCAAAATGTGTAGCTATTGAATCTTTCCACCACCAATCTTTTCCCAGTCTTTTTAGAAACTGTGCAGTGAAGGTGACATCAAATTCTGCCATTATTAGTTCATAAGCTCCCTTTTCCTCAATCAATTTTTCCTTGCTATATCCATTTGGTGATTTTTCTAAAAGATGTATAATTTGTTTTTTTTGGTTAAGTAATAGAAAGGTCAACATTACTTCTTCTATATTTGATGCTCTTGGGTGAGATGAATCAAAATATGTCTGAGAAATTGTGTTTAGTATTCTATAACCCTCAATAAATGATGTGCAATAAACAGGAGATGGTTGAGAACTAAATATACCTGTATTAACAATATCCGCATATACTATCATTAAAATTGCTAATTCCATCTGAAATTCTTGCAAATCTTCTAATTTTTGAGTGATGATTTTCTTTCTTTCTTTATCCGCTTTAATTTGAACTTGATCTCTTGTCCATTCATCCAGATAACGACTATAAAGTAGGTTAGATAGTGATGAAACATTCGAAAGTGTGTTTGCACAGAATTGAGAAAAATCTAGCCAAACTTGACTTATTTCATCCAAATCATCTATTTGCACAAAAGATTGGTAAATTCTTTCTCGTTCTAATTCCATTAGTACGAACTGTTTGAACGGTGAATCACTTAGTAACTCGGTAATCTCTTTAGAAAATAACATCATTTATCTTTTCGGCAAATAGTAAAAAAACGTTTTGTAACTCTCTTTAACTTTTTAAAGGAGAAAATCCCAATTTTCTCTCTGTTCATCGAGTCTGTTTTTCTTTTCTTTCCTTATACCATCTTGGTTCTCTTAATTCTCCAAGTTTCTTGTTAAATTCTTGTACAAGTTTTCTAGCTTGAGAATTGGTCTCAACTGCTATTTTCTCAACTTTACTAAGATTGATTCTGTGCTCGCAGTAAGGACACATTTTAGTTTTTTGAACTGCTTTGCAATAACTGAATTTTCCACAAGATAAATTACTACATCTTACGACGTAATATTCTGTTTTCATAATTCTATTCTCCAACTACTGTAACTGCAACTTTTCTAGAACGAGGTCTTATATCTAGACATACAAAAACAGGTTGTTGCCATGTTCCTAGTTGTAATTGCTTTTTTTGTATTGAGAAAGAGATGCTCGGACCTATTAATGAAGCTCGAAGATGAGAATGAGCATTTGAGTCAATGAAATCATGTTTATACCCAGCGCCCTTTGGTACTAATTTCTGTAGAATCTGTTTAAAATCATCTAAAACCCCTCTTTCATACTCTATTGCAGTTAAAGCTCCAGTAGATCCTATGACATTGGCACTTAGAATTCCGTTTTCTATTGCAGATTCTGCTAATATTGCTTCAAAATCTTGAGTTAGATCTACTATATCAATTTCACCTTCTGTTTGAAAATGAATTATTTTTGTGAAGACTTGCATTTTAAACACTTAACATTCTGGTATTCTATCAATGTGATTTTTGTTAAAAAACCAATCGGTTGCAGAAAAACAATAATTTTATTTGTAAGGATAACTTCCAAAAGAAATAAGAATTAGATTCACAAAATAACTTTAGAGATACATGTCAGACCCAGATATAAAAATGAACATTCTAATAGATGAAGCCAATGCTAATTATAAAGCTAATCGTTTCAAGGATGCTGCTCGAACATTTGAGCATCTCATTACTCTAGCTATTCAAAATGGTGAACTCGAAGAAGCTATTTATTTTGCGTATAGAGCTGCCGATTGTTGGAAAAAAGATAAGAATACTATGAATAGGGCAGTCATTTTCAGAGATATAGGTAATATGGCATGTAATTTTAGTATTCAAATAATAGAATCTAATCTCTCCAAACTAAAAAAATTAGATGAAAAAGCTAAAGCTCTAGAAATTGCTGGAGATTGTCTGTTAGGAAGAGATATTAAATTAGCAAAAGAAAGATTTCGGGAAAGCATTGATCTGTATAACGAACTTGCAGAAAAAGAAAAAGATTCGAACAAGAAAGTTCAATTTCTGAGAGATGCTTTAGAAGTAACTATAAAGTTAGAAAATGCCAAAGCAAAAAAAGATTTAATGATAAGAATTGCTAATATGTATGTTTCAAACTCAGAGAAGGAATTAAAGAAGAAGACACCTGAAGGAATTCAAATCGCTCTCAGATCTTATGAAGATGCTCTTGATATGTTTAAAGAATTAAAATTGAAAGAAGATATTCAAACCATCACAAAGAAAATAGAGGAACTTAAGAAGCAAGAAGAAGCATATGATCCTTTTGCTACGTAATGAAAAAAGATTTTCTCTTAATTCTTCTTTCGAAGCAATTTTTTTGTTCATAAAGATAGGATTTTTATTTCTAGTATCAATAAAAATAATAAAAAGAAGGTTAAATCAAGAAACAAACTGACCCCGTAGCTCAGTTGGATAGAGCACCAGCCTCCTAAGTTGGGGGTCGCGAGTTCGAATCTCGTCGGGGTCGCCAATCTTCTCTTAAATTCCACTTTATAATGTGGTAGAAATGAAAAAACATCCCGCCATTAAAATTCCTGTTTATATATATAATTTCAAAACCTGTAACCCCAAAATGTGTACCGCCATTAGAGTACTTAAATTCAAGAAAGCTGAACCTATTTCCGTTGGAAAAATTCATTCTAAACGTATTGTTTTAACTCCATTTGCTGAATTTGCTCTTTCTCCTGCTGATTTGGATTTGGCTAAGAAAAACGGTGTTGTAGGGGTTGATTGCTCATGGAACAACATAAAAGGTGGGAGCAAAGCTCTTGAGAAAGGAACAGGAAGGGCTTTACCTTTTCTTATTGCAGCCAATCCAAACAACTATGGCGTTCCTTCTAAATTAAGTACTTTAGAAGCCTTAGCTGCAGCTTTGTTTATTTTGGGAGCTAAAGAACAATGTTTAGCTATATTATCTCTTGTAGGGTGGGGAAAAGAATTCTATAAGATTAACAGAACCTATCTTGAAAGTTACTCCAAATCTAGTAATAGCAGTGAAATTATTGAAACACAAAGAAAAATAATGAACAAGCTATATCCTGAATGATTATTTTAGTTTGGTAGAAAGTGTTCAGTTACAAAATTTTTTTTAATAAGTGATTTCATTGAAAAGTGTTATGAAAATAGGAATTAACTGTTTCCCAACTGTAGGCGGATCTGGTATTGTTGCTACACAATTAGCAATTGAGTTAGCTAAAAAAGGTCATGATATACATTTGATAAGTTATGATACACCATTCTTACTAAGAACTTATAGACATCCCAATATAACACTTGACCTTGTAGATATTATATCATATCCTCTGTTCAAAGATATAGGCGCTCCATATACAATATTAGCTGGATCAAAACTTGCTCGTATAGCTGAAAAATCTGATCTGGATTTACTACATATTCATTATGCTATTCCTGCAGGAGTTTCAGCATATCTAGCAAAACAGATTTCTGGTGTTCCTGTAGCAATTACGGCTCATGGTTCTGATATTCATACTTTGGGAGTAGATCCTGCATATAATCCGGTGATTTCCCATGTTTTTGATAATATTGATGGTTTATCAACAGTTTCGGAATATATGAAAAGAGAGATGGAAGAAAAATTTTCTCACGATAGAGAAATTGAAGTTTTATACAATCCAATTGACATTGAAAAATATAAGAGAATAGATACTAAGCTATGTGACTTTAGAATTCAACATGAGAAAAACTTTGTACACGTTTCAAATTTCAGGCCTGTTAAAAATGCCCCATTTATTGTAGAGGCATTCGCTGAAGTTGTTAAAGAACATCCAAACACAGGATTAATAATGGTGGGAGAAGGACCTGAAAGAAAGAAATGTGAGGAAATAGCTAATAAGTTGGGAATAAGGGATAATGTTACTTTCCAAGGAGTTAGAGTTTCAATCGCACCAATTTATAACTGCGCTTCAGCTCTATTATCAGCAAGTACAAACGAAAGCTTCGGGTTAACGATTGCTGAATCTATGTCCTGTGAAATTCCTGTAATTGCACCTAAAGTTGGGGGGATTCCAGAGGTAATTGACCACGAAGTAAATGGTTATGTCTATGAGCTTGGAAACAGTGAATCATTGGTGAAATATATGCTTGAATTATTAGATAATCCTCAACGTGTAAGACAGATGGGTGCAAAAGGGAGACAAAAGGTCATTGATAAATTTGAAGCTGGAAAAATAGCTGATAAATACATTAAGTGGTATAACAAAGTTCTGGAAAATCTATAATCTAGCATTAATATAACCTATTCCTCCTATAGGTGAATCTTTGCTATAATAACGCCTATATGATGCTAGGTACTCTCCTAATCCAGTTACACTTGCCATGATGAACCAAGGCCAGCTTACTTCTTGCCACTTATGAAATTCATCATACATACCAAATTGCCAAGATTTGTATCTTTCAATTATACTACTTGGTTTATCTGAGTGTTTTATTACTTCAGACATCTTTGTTTTTATAATATCAGCTAAATGTTCTGATTCAAAAGACAGTTGTTCTTTTTCTCCCTTTCTTCTAGCTTTAGATAAACTTCCAAGTGTTTTAAAAAAATCTCCTGAAAATAGAGAAATTGATTCATCTTTTATTTCATGATTAAGATTTTCAATCCAAGGAGTATTATATAATATTCTTGTATATTTCACAAAAATTGGGAATTTCAGGCCAATCTTTCTTATTGCTGGAATTACTTGAGCATTATAATTGATTTCTCCTGGTCCTGAAACTCTGACATACACTGGCATTATAGCTTGAAGGAGAGCTTGATTAGTATCTAATCTAGGAACTAGATTTAAAGAAAGAGCAGAAAGATCAATGTTATTCTTATCAATATCAAATGAATATTTTTCCTCATCTAGAGGACATTCCCCACTGAATGATAACACACCATTTTCTTCTTTACATGAAAGATTAAGTCTGTAACCATCATTTGGACATTCATAGAAGAAAGGAGAAAAGGTTTCTGCTTTTTTTGCTGTAGTAGTTTGATATCCTAATTCCTCTATTTTCTTTGATGCTTCATTGAACTCCTTAATATATTCCACTCTTTTTTCAAGAAAAGGTTTGTAACCATCTGTTGTTAACTTCCTGATTTCAGGATGAGAGGAAGGAAAGAAAATAACACCCCAATCATTAATTATATTCGCTTGGATTCCCCATAATAGGGTGATCCACTCACCTATGTC
Organism: Candidatus Heimdallarchaeota archaeon; assembly: GCA_030608385.1. Taxonomy (GTDB): domain Archaea; phylum Asgardarchaeota; class Heimdallarchaeia; order Heimdallarchaeales; family Heimdallarchaeaceae; genus UBA460. The sequence continues at coordinate 664 of JAUWEG010000021.1, read as the reverse complement.
TTTCGAAGTCCTATACGTCTCTCTAATAAATGTGAGAATATGGTCTACTTTCTCTGTGAATATTTTATGAGAGTCTTTTTCTATTGATGTTCTAAATTCATTGAATATGTTCTTTACTATTGAAAGACTCTCTTCCATCCATTCATACTGGTTAGCTAAGATTTGGCTTGAAACTAGTCCATCTATTGCATTAGGTAAGAAAATTGATTTACTTATCGATGATTGATTATTGGGAAGATGAATAGTTGAAATTTCTGGCTGAATGCTATCATGAGTATTTACTAGAAACATAGGAACTAGATAATGACCTTTTTCTTTACTAATGTCTGAAATTGTAGTGACTGTAGCAATTTTATTTCCAATAATTCCTGAACCTCCAAAAATAGTAGCTTGTTGTCCTCCTAAAACTATTCCTTGATGAATCAAATCTATATTGCGATTAACTTTCTCAGTTAGTAAACCTAAATCTTTGTGATATTTCTTAAGAATACGCTTTAATTCATCTATTCTGCTGGAATCGATCTTAATTTCAGATGATTCTTTAGCTAAGTGGATTACATCTGCTATTGTTTTAGGTACATTTCCATAAAAATAATTGATGTCAGATAAATTAGATTCATCTCTAACGAATTTTTCGTATAGGTCACCTACTGCTCCCATAGTT
>JAUWEG010000186.1 GCA_030608385.1 Candidatus Heimdallarchaeota archaeon | reverse complement strand
GTTAGGTTTTTCCTTTCTATGGATGCTGAAATTGTTCATTTTGATCCATCAATTCCTAATGTCTTAATATCTCAAATATTCGACTATGAGAATTAGGTGATTTTTTGGAATCAGTAGCCTAGCCAAAGAAGTAAATATCTTCTAATTGGCCATAAAAAATAAGGGTTCTCCATTTTTTGGTAACATGTTAATATTTAAAACTGAAAATGGAGAAGTTAACATGTAAAATGGCTTCTTTGAGGGTTAGAATACATAGAATTGTATCTTGGTCTTTGGTCGTTTCGTTCTTTGCAACTATTATTACAGGTTATGGTCAAACACAAAACTGGTTCAAGAATCAGTATGTGGTATCCAAAATACATAGAATATTTGAGTGGTTCTTCATTGCTTTTCTAATATATCATATTGTCTATACCGTGTGGAAAGTAAGGATTAAAACAAGTAAACTCGTCTTGAAGATTAGAGAGGGAAGAGGTTCAACAGTTAATTCATTAAGATTAATCCAAAAGATAACAAGTTGGTTTACTTTAGCTTTGACATTACTTCTAATTCTTGCGGGATTGAATGGATACGTTTGGTTTGCAAAAATCTTTGGAACGATAATACCTTTTGCTTGGCATAGAAAACTAGATATGCTGATGAATATCTCGATTTTTATCCACATAGCTATAGGATTCAAATTCCTGCTAATAAGAAAACGAATTAGAAAGAGAATTGTAGATTATTCACTAGTTATTATAACTATATTCTTAATCGGAGGAGCAATCTACTTACAAGTTCCAAAAAATTCTGCTCCTCCACCAACTTCTGAAGGAAATGTTAGCATCCTTATAGGCGATGAAACGTTTAAGTTCAATCCTGAAAATGTTACAACTATAAGACCTGATATCTTTGTTGATGGTCATTTCTCTATGTTTGATATACTTGTTCACTTAGATGAAGGAGAATATATAGATTTGCAATATCATTTTGATTCTTCAATGAATACACATGTTATAGATTTACTTAACCTAGAGACGAACTGGTGGTATCAGGTATTCTATTCAGGAGGATGGCCAGAGAGGAATGTTTACCGGATGGATCATTATGCATGGAAAGAAGATACTAATTTCAAACTGTACAAAGAGAATGATGAATTCTTCGATAATGTCTATTCAATATTCCATGAAGAAGTGTCTCGAAAAATAAATAATGGGGGAGCTGTAATCATTCCAACTGTGATCATAAGAGGAAATACATTCAACATAGAATTTACTAACGTCTTGGTCACTCCTCACAATATACGAAACGACACTTTTCAATTAGGAATAATTACAGCAGTAGATGTTATTATGAGTCTTGGAGATCAAGGAAATATTAGTTACTTCTTGAAATGGTACGATTCGATTGGAGATGCAGATGTTGTACGAAGTTATTGGGTAAATGGGATAAATGATGACATTGCGCATGGAACTTGTGGTTGGGTATATGAATCAGGAGCTTGGCTTTATCAAAGATTTGCTGGTAATCACATTCATATTCCACAAGATTTCAGACCTATAAACTCTCCAGTCTATTATGAAACATTCTGGATATGTCTGTAAATATTACTTAGTAAGAGAAAAAATTCATAGATAGAGCGATATCATGGGGTTCAATTCATGCCTTCTCATTTAAAGTCATTTAATTTTTAAGATTTTATAGGTTTTCAGAATAATATATAAACAAGGAACCCCTATGTATACACTACTGCATTCATAAGAGTTGGATTAAATGAGTGATGAAGATAAACCAAACAAGCTTGTTTTTCAGTTTGATACCACTAGTATTCTAGACATTGTAGGAAAATGGTTTGAATCTAAGATGATTCATTATAGTGATGAAATGTTCAGCGATTACTATGAACATGTTAAAGGGAGACTTCTAACAAGTGAAAGTTTCAACGATTATCTCTTGCTCAGGGTTAATGAGCTAATTTTCAAGCTGTTGGGAGATTACCATGGAAAGAAGAAAGAGACTTACAAAGATGTAGCAGAGGAAGAAGATGAACTGGTCCCTCAATGGTTCTTAACGGAAAGATATACTGAAATACAAGAAATGTTTTCATCAAAATTCTTTAAACATTCTTTTACAGAAATTGATGTTGAATATGATAGTGCTCTCAAAATATTTAGTGTAACACTTCATCTTGAGAAGGAAATAGATAGTAGCAGTTATGAAATTCTTTTAAACGATGTTCGTTCATATCTAAAAAATAGAATAACCTTATTGAATTTCAATCATGGAAAAGTTTTAGGTCCTAACATTCTAGATATAACTTTTGGAATTGATTGGTAAGTTTGCTTACGTTTCCATGAAATTAGTGGGTTTTTTTTCCGTTTCTCTAGCGTTGATGAATGATAATGCTGATACTGTAACTAGTAAAATAATAGCTCCTGCACCTTGATACCAATTCAGAATTGCTCCAAGAAAGATGAAATTTACCAAAATGGCTAACAAAGGAAAAGCTAATTCTGCTAAACCTGCAATAGTTGCTTTTGATCTTTTAAGACCAAAGTAATATAAGCCCAAAGGTAATATTCCTCCTGTAAATATAGTTGAAAAAAGGATACATACTATCATAGGCCATTGCCAGCTCCATGGTCCAAAAACACTCACAGTTTGACCAAGCATGCCATAGTAGTCTTTGTTATAAGTAAATAAAACTATATTAAAGATTATTAGAAATAGAAATCCCCCGATATATCGGAGCAGTGTCAAATCCCAGTAATCTACTTTTTTTGTCAAGATTCTACCAAAAACTGTTGAACCTCCCCAAAGGGTTGCGGCTATTAAGGAACACAAAATAGCTATTAAACCAGTGTAATCGAAGGTTTGTGTGCTTTTAATTATGTCTGGAGTTACAATTAGTCCTATTCCAACTAAAGATAAAACTAAAGCTCCCCAAAACCACTTGGTTGGTCTTTCTTTAAGTATGAAATATGCAAAGATAAAAGTAATCAATGGTTGAGCTTTTTGTAATAGGATAGCTATTGTTGGGTTCCCAAGAGCAAACGAAATGAGAAAGAAAAACAGTCCAAGTGCTGATCCTCCTACTGAGATGAAAATAACTGAAAACCATTCAAGTTTAGTAAAACTCTTCATTGCTTCTTTTAGTTTTCCAAACCCACGAGTAAAGAAAAGTATAGGAAAAAGAATAATTAATCCAAAGAAGTGCTCTATAAGAGTAACAAATGATGACATTCTTGGAAATGCCATTGTACCTTTTATTCCTGTAGTTCCTAAGAAAGGGGCTCTAAAGAGAACAGGATATCTTACTGGTGCATCAAAAGCTCTAGCTGAATTAGCTAAGGATATCACCGCTGGTCCAAATTTTTTTAATACGGGTTCATCAGTTTTTGACATTTGAATACAGCTCAATTACTACATACTATATTTTTAAGACAAAAAAAGAGATTAGCACCTCATTTTTAAGTTTTGTTTTCCATATATGAGTAATGCGATTATGTTTTTAAAGTACTAATTTTTCATATATTTCCTGATACATAAAAACCAATGATTCTGTTGTAAGTTCCTTTTCAAACATTCTTCGCATCCTATTTTCAGGTTTTCTTCTTTTGATTAATTTAATAATTCTAACATAAAGCGATTTCCAGAGTGGCCATAGTGTAACAAGTTTAATCAAGAATAATAGGAATATAAGGAAATGTTTACCAAATGATAAAAAGAATTTCTTGAAACTAAAATCCAAATCTTCTTTGAAACTAAATTCTTTACCTTTCTGTTTTACTGATTGATATGTTTCTATTAGATTCTCCTTAATTTCAGAATACCTTTTGCCTATGTAAATATGAATTTGAAAAGTGCCTTTAGAGAAAATAGTCTTTACCAGAGTAAAAAGTAAGTGTTTGATGTATAATATAACTGCTAGAATAATAAGTAGAAATGGCATTAAAATAGCAAGTAGAGACACTCCAATAGTTTTTAAGATAACAACGAATTTTGGAAGTGGTCTGTAGATATCTTCAAGATATTGTTCAGTTCCTAGAGCTAAAGAAATAGCAAGTTTGTTGGATTCTATATCTGCCATAATTTGATTATATTTTTCTTCTTGCTGATTAATTCCTTTTAATGCTCCTGTTATAAGAACTGATTTTATGGTTTCTTCTTTAAGTCCCTCTTCCTTTCTTTTTCTATTTAGTGTATAGAATACTTCTTCAGCTTCCTCAACAGTTAATCTATTTCTTAATGCAAATCTTTCTAAAGCTTCATTTCTCCTCCATGGGAGAATTGACACTTCCTTAGCCCA
>JAUWEG010000160.1 GCA_030608385.1 Candidatus Heimdallarchaeota archaeon | reverse complement strand
GTTGTAAATCTGTCTACATCTCCTAGTATTTCTGCTGCAATTGTGTAACCTGTAACATGACATCCTCCTCTGTTTCCAGTAGCATAATTGAGTCCTATTCCTTTAGCACCACGTGGATCATAGGCTGGCATTTCTAATCCTTTGACAGACATTGATAGATCTGGAGCACCATAATGTTGACACATTTTTCTAGACCCTTCTCCTATCCAAAAACCAAGTCCTTGTCGAAAAGCTGTCATCCATGATAGTTCAACAACAGCATCAGCATTACCAAATCTCAGATCTATACCTTGAAGATCTTCCTCTGGTATCAATCCTTTTTCATTCAATTCCATAGCTGCTGCAATAGAAGAGCCAACGCTTATAGTATCCATACCAAATATATCACAATAGTGATTTGCTCTGATAACAGCTCCCATATCATTAATTGCTGTAGAACCACCTAAAGCCCAAATAGATTCATATTCTGGACCTTCTGTATATGTTATCTTATAATTTCCTTTATCAACCTTAGTTTTTCTTCCACATGCAACAACACATCCCCAACAGGGGTGCTTATTTATTAGGTACTCTTCTGTTAAGGTTTCTCCTGAGATTTTCTCCGCTTCTGGATTAACACCTGTCTGCCAATTTCTAGTTGGAAACATACCATTTTGATTGACAATGTTGACTAAAATAGCTGTACCATAAATAGGTAAACTTTCTGCTGTGGTATGATGTTCCTTTAGTTTCTCAACATGTTCTTTAACTTTAAGATCAAACTCATCTGGCTTTGCTATAATTGGTTTATTATTACCCTCAACAATAATAGCTTTCAAGTTTTTAGAGGCCATAACAGCTCCAAGTCCTGTTCTTCCTGTAGCTCTGTGTTCTTCATTCATAATAACTGCCATAGGAACTAGATTCTCTGCTGCAGGTCCTATGCAAGAAACTCCTGCTCTCTTTTTATCATGTTTGTTCCTTAGATGACTCGAGGTTTCAACTGAATTCTTACCCCAAAGTTCTGTTGCATCATGAATTTCTACAGATTCATCTATAATAGAGATATATACGGGATTTTCAGCTTTACCTATAACGACGATACCATCATATCCTGCAAATTTGAGCTTAGCTCCCCATCGACCTCCAGAATTTCCTGACCCAATCGAACCTGTCAAAGGGGATTTTAATGCCATAACATGATGACGTCCACTATTTGGAGACCTAGTTCCAGTAACTGGTCCTGTTGCAAAAATAAGCATGTTTTCAGAAGATAATGCATCAAAATCCTTGACATTAATGCCCTTTTCCTCAAGTTTACTAACATATTTCCACAAAAGATGAACTGCTATTCCTTTACCTCCCACATATTGACGAAGTATATCTTCAGAAATCGAAAAATCTTTGAATTCTTTAAGAGTTAAATTAACTTTTAACCATTTATTCATGTATCCAAATTCCATTTTAATACACCTAGACTGTGAATTATACAAAAATAACCTTTCAACAGATATAAATCTATCTGCCAAAATTTAGTATTTCTACTAATAGTTATATTTTTTAAATTTAAACTTAAAAGCAGAATGATTATGTTGTCAGAATATCCTAAGCTTTTACAAGTTGAACCAACAAACAAATGTAATTATTCATGTTCAATGTGTCTTAATGCATCAAGGAATTCTGAAAACCATTTTTTTTCTATAGATTATTTTCAGTCACTAGCTGAAGAAGTTTTTCCAAATTTAGATAAGCTTGTACTATATGGATTTGGAGAACCTCTAATACATCCTGATTTCATAGAAATGCTAGAAATATCTAGAAAATATTTACCCACAGGAAGTAGGGTCTCATTTACAACTAATGGGTCACTACTAAATAAGAACAAAATTGACACTATAGTTGATAGACAGCTAGCTGATGAGATTGTTTTTTCCTGCGACATGTTATTAAATGACGAAATAGAACCTGAGCTTCATTCCTTAGAAAATGAGAGCGTAGAAGCAAATCTAAGATATTTGATTGAAAGAAATGCAAACAAGAAAATTCGAATAGGAATCCAATCTGTTCTGATGAAATCCAATATTAATCAGATTGAGGACATTATTTCCAAATTTGGATTAATGGGAATTGATTTCATAGCTTTAAGTCATCTTTTTCCTTTCTTTGAAAATTTACAGGAAGAAGTTCTATTCACCATGATCTCACAAGAAGCTCTATCAGTTTTGAAAGAAAATAATAATCAGTGGAAAGAGATAAATCTTGGTGTGTCTAAGGAAAAATTTGCAGAGAAATTACAAGAAACATTTAAACAGTTATACAAAAATAAGGAGAATATCAAACCTAAGAATAGACCTTTTTCTGAAATCTATAGAAAAGCTCAGGTTAAAGCAAAGGAAAAAAATGTTCATCTTAATGTTTCATTATATCTCAAGGAAAAAGATAAACTCAAAGCCCTATACAAACTAGAGAAACTTTTCAAGAAGTTTAGTAGAATAGCAGAAGACAGAAACATTGAGTTGATTTTACCTGCCATTTTTCCAAAATTTTCCGATAGAAAATGCCCATTTCAGACTGCGAATGCTTCCGTTATTAGATCAGATGGAAATGTTGTTCCTTGTTTCAATTATTTATGGGATCATGAATCATATCTAAATAGTCATGTGAGAAAAAACTCTTCATTTACATTCGGAAATATACATCAAAAGCCTTTTCTAGAAATATGGGAAAGTGAACAATATCTTAAATTTCGAAGAAAAATAGAAGAAATGAATGAAAATATCCCTTATTGTGGTGACTGCAGTTTATCAAGTAATAACTGTTTTTATGCCATAGAAGATACATCTGATTGCTGGGGAAATATACCATTCTGTTCTGAATGTCCTTATAGCTTAAATCTCACTAAATGTATAATATAGCTCTCAATAAAATTATAAATAAGACGGGATTCTTGCTCGAAAAATTCAAATTATCCCTTTAAACAAGGATATATTTTTATTGTTTAATTTTCAAGTTATTTACAAGTGATTAAATGACAGAGAAAAAAGAAGAAAGTATGATTAAATATTCATATCCCAAATCTGCTTTAGTAACATTACATGTAAATGATATGGACAGAGCTATCAATTTTTATCAAGATGTATTCGGTTTTCAAGTAAGCTGGACAGATGCACGCCAGTTAGGTTGGGTAGAGATAACCACACATCTAGATGGATTATTCATAGGTTTAAATGAAAGTGTTCATGGATTAGCAGAAAACCAAACAGCTTTCACAATTAATGTTTCTAACCTAAAAGAAACCAAGGATTATTTGGACAGTAAGGGCGTAGATACGACAAAAATTGAAGAATTTACAGGGATGATTGCTATGTTTTTCTTTGTCGACTCGGAAGGAAACAGAATAGCCGTGGCAAGTTCTTCACGTAAATAAAAACAAAAGAATGGTTCTAGTTGAAATATTCTAATGTCTTCTTACGTGCGTCATTTATTACCTCTTCTGGGAATTCCTCGAACACGAAATCAAGTACTTTGATAGTTTTAGAATCCAATTCAATGGCTTGATCTTTTTCTTCTTTCGTTCTGAATTGAGCTCTTGTAGTCATTTTGATAAGAGCCAAGAACATATTCTCCAAAAAACCAAAAAAAGTTGTATTTCCTTCAACAGAAGGTCTGGAAAATTCTAGAAAGAATCCTAAAACTTGAGGATTAAGATCTAAAGTATTAGGTTCATCAAAAACATGAAAAGGAAAGGCATTTCCTAGTCCCCCATCAACGATATAATTCACTGGGTGTTCTTTATTAAAGACTGACTTAAACTCTCCATCAACAATACTCATGCTAACTGGCTTGAAGATTATAGGAATGCTAATGGACATTCGAATAGCATCTGCAACACACAAATCTTGCCAACGTTCATTATTTCTGAAGTAATAGGTTTCATTTGTAGCAACATCGTATCCTGTGATTACCAAATCAATCTGAAACTCTTCTTGAAACTGTTTGAAGGTACAATTCTTAATACCTGATTTAACCTCTATGTAGTTATCAACTAAGATCCTGAATTTTTCAGCTAGAAAGAAACCAAATTCATACTTCAAACTATTAAAACTCTCTGAAGGACTATCCAAGATCATGTCTATTGCAGTTTTAGTCGTTTTATTGTGTACGAGATCAGGAACAGATGGAATAAATTCATGTTTACGACTATCTTCAACATCAGTTTTTCTAGATTCATAGTAAACAAACCCTTTCATGAGAGTAGCTAAGAACTTAAAGTTAAGCTGAGTAAAATATTTTCCTGGTATTTTTATTAAATCACCAAAAGATTTTTTCTCAGATTCAACAAATGTTTTCATGTATTTATCAACTAGAAGCTGATCCTTTTCTGTAGCTGGATTGTTAATAACAATTGTAGGATTGTCTTTTGTATAAATTGTTGGAATCCTATCAAATTCTACAGTGTCTAATAGATTTTCACTATAATCACTTTTTACGATTTCCTCTATCTCATTTGGTGTATAACCACAGGAGATTAATAGAGCAGTAATTGAACCAACTGAAGTACCTGAAATACCATAAATTTTCCTAGGATCAAGACGAGAAACTTGCTCACCATTAATCTCTTTTTTCAGATAAGAAACAATTTCTAGTTCCTCTAAAGCTTGAAGAGCTCCAACGTAGGTAACACCTTTTCCACCTCCGCCTTCAAAGACTAAGTACCTAACATTTTCTTTTGATACTTTCATACAATACATTCTATTCAATTTTTCATTTATAATTCTATTTGTACATTTTTTGGGGTTTAAATAAGCTGGTTTTATTTAACGAATGAAGGATTGTAGACAAGCATCAATTAGGTGATGATCTTCGTGTCTACATCCAATAAGCGATCCGTAAGCATCTTCCTGAGAAGATGTGGGCGGGGTAGGAGGGGATGTGGCGTCCCCATGATGTGCCCTAGGCACTTCTAAAGAATTTGTACAAAATTCATGTCATAATTCTATTTGAGTGGAGTTAAAAACAAAAATTATATGAAAAATTTAAAAATGTAGAACTTAACAGAAACTGATGATTAAATTTCAGAAATATGATTCTTCATTACATAGAACTGAATTTGTGAAGATGAATATTTCTTACCTAAATTGGATAAGAGGTGTTTATCTAAAAAAATTTGGATTAGATCTTTTAGATGTGGTTGGAACCATAGCGGATTATGTTCAAAATTCATTACCTATGCTAGAATCTTTAGTACCTCCCCAAAGTATAATTTACTTAGTTTTGTTTGACGATGTAATTGTAGGTATGGGGGGATTACGAAAACTGACTGAAGATATTGTTGAAGTCAAAAGAATGTATGTTAAACCAGAATTTAGGGGAAAAGGTTTAGGTAAATCTCTTTTAGAAAAATTACTTGAAACTGCAAAAAA
>JAUWEG010000103.1 GCA_030608385.1 Candidatus Heimdallarchaeota archaeon | reverse complement strand
AGGTATGACATGAATTTTGTACAAATTCTTTAGAAGTGCTTGAAGCACATCATGGGGACGCCACATCCCCTCCTACACCGCCCACATCCTCTTACTAAGATGCTTACGGTTCGCTTTTGGAAGTTCGTTGGATATAGCCCCGAGGATCACCATAGTACTGGTGCATAGCTATAATCCTTCAAAGTATACTCTACACTACCCTATTTAAATACCAAAAAAATGTACAAAAAACAGGTTATAAAAATCCAACTTAGATCTATTTAATCAGAATAGGTATTAACCACCTGGTGTTCCATGTGAAAAGGCATCATTCCACATATGATCCCAGATGTCTTCTTCGATGAGTGTTTCTTTTTCAACTATAGTTTTATAGATCCATTTCAATAATTCTGCATGTCTAATTTCATCTTCTAGGATCGCTTTAATGACAATCTTTTCTTTATTATCAATACAACATAGACTATCTAGATATTCTTTATATTTCTTTACTGCTAGAGCTTCAAGTTCCATATGTTCCTGTATTGCATGAGCGATCTCCTCTGATACCTTCTCCTCAATTGCTGGACTTGGTTCTGTTAATCTATCGAGCAGTGCTTGCAACATAGTTTCGTGTTTTTGGGAATCTAAAGCTACAGCAAGAATCATCTCTCTGATTAATGGATTTTTAAGACCTTTTACAGCTTTTTGAGCAGCTGCGATAATTTTCTTTTCAACTTCAATTTGTTCAGTAAAAAACTCAATTCTTTCTTTTTCACTCATTAATTACACCAATAGTTTGGATAAACTTGAAATTTCTTTAACATAACATTATATAAATATTCACAAGAATCAATAAAAAAGGCAAGAATTTCAGTTACTTGAATAGTAATAGTTTTTGGGATATTTGTAGCAATTATAGAAACTATTGGAATCCTGCTTTACTTCCATAAGGGTAAAGAAGAAAGTTAACTCCCTACGATTAATTGATGCAATAACTTAATTAGATAAAGCAGTAACAGAATAACCCCTACACTTGAAAGAATATAACCTAAAATAATAGCGGTACCTAAAGCCCCTCCTCCGATTATATCAATTATTTTATGAATCAATTTTACTTCAGAAGTTTCTTCCATCATGCTCTAAAAGAAATCGTGTATTTTAAACTTTTCTCAGAATCAATCATTTATTCTTTCGAGAAAACTATTTATTATTCACTGAAGTTGTAAACCATAATAAAAACTGGGACTTAGATGATTAACGAAGAAGACCTTTTTGGCGAAATTCTGTATGCTCACTTTAAAGGTGAAGATAGTGCTCATGTCATTGAGAGAGACGATGGTTACCTAAGTATATATGGATCAGCTTCTTTCTATTTTAATGAATTTAAGAATTGGTCAGATTTAGAAAAAGAAGCTATGGATTATGTAGGAGGTGAAATTTTAGATGTTGGTTGTGGAGCAGGAAGACATAGTCTTTACCTCCAAAAAAACAAGTTCAAAGTTCTATCTATTGACAACTCTCCAAGAGCAATTAAAGTATGTAAGTTACGTGGAACAAAAAATGCCAAATTATTATCTTTAAATGATATCCAACCTAATTTAGGTATGTTTGATACAATAATAATGATGGGGAACAATTTTGGGCTCTTTGGAAATCCTACAAATGCAAAAAGACTTTTGAAAATATTTTACAAAATTACTACCGATGAAGCCACTATAGTTGCGCCTTCTGTAAATACTTATAGTACTAAAAACAAAGATCATTTAGGTTATATTGAATTAAATATATCTAGAGGTCGAATTGGAGGACAAGTTATTATAAGATTCAGAAAACTAGTAAGTTCTTGGATGGATTTGTTGTTGGTGTCGCAAGAAGAAATGGAAGAGATTCTTAAAGGGACAGGATGGAAACTTAAACATGTTCTACAAGAACAAGAAGAATCAGCATCTTATATAGCAATTTTAGGTAAAGAAAATTAACATCTGAGATGTTGTAATGATGAAAATCACAAGAGTTGATCTAAAACTAAAATTAAATCCCAAGGAGCAGAACATGTATGCTTCAGCTTTTTTAACAATAAAGAATCCTTCTCCTATCATAGATTTAATAATAAATAATCAACTCCAGTGGTTGGAGGTTACATCTGAATTTAAAGGAAAAAAAAGTTATTTTATACCTGTAGAGAAATCTGTTTCTGAAGATCACTTTCTCAAGTCTGCAAAGATTTGGTCAATAGAACTTCCCAAAGAATTACAAAATCTGAATGAATTACTGCTTTCAGTAAGATATTCTGGTCAAATAGAATCCGATCCGTTGTCAACTAATTTTATAACAGCAAAAGGTGTGGAATTGGGATTATCTGCTGCCTATTATCCACTTTTAAACATAACTGATAAGTTAAGCTTTTCATTAATACTTCAAGGACCTAAGGGGTGGTTTTGGATTATGAATAGTGAAAAACTCGAAGATTGTAATTGTGAAATATGGGTAAGTGATGAACCAAAAAATGATTTATACCTTATCGGAATTCCTGAAGATAAAGAAATAAATTAAGATGAACTAACAACAAACGTGATTGAGAGTCTGTTCTAGATTTATAAGTAGTTAGGAGAAAAAGCACATCTTTATCTCGTAAGGTTTGAAACTCATCTCAAGCTGATTATCTTTAATTGTATCTTCTTCTATGATTCTACCATCTATTTTGAGCTGCTCACACTTTGTGAATTTAGAATTTACTTGAAAAGTTGATGATTCACTTTCTGAATTCAAATTGTAGAAAGTTATACACAATTTATCATATCTTTTCCGCATAGAAGAGATTCTAATCCAAGGATTAACAACATGTAAAATTGATTCAGATATTCGATTCTGAAGATCTTCATTCCTAATTAAGATAGACTTAGGTTTTAAACAAAACGATTCAGAATAATTGTCACTTACATACATAGGTTCTTGTCTAGAATGAATAACAAAACCATATTCAAAGATATATTTCTTACCAATTTCTTGAGCTCCAGGTGTCTCTAAAAATGGTCCAGCATGCATTGGTCTTTCATCATAATCTGCTCTGGAAAGAAACCCTACACATCTTAAAAGTGTTAATGCAACTCTGGAATTATTAGCTAGTTCAACTTCTGGTAATCCTTTATTCATTAGTGAGAAAGCTAAATCTGAACTGCTATCTTCTATTCTAATAAATCTCTTCTGAGCTTGAATACCTGAAGGTTGTTCTTCATAACTATCATAACTAATTGGATCACTTTTACGTTTTACAACTCCAAAATGTGTTGAAGTAAATGTTTCCAAAGATGAATAAGGTAAATCAAAACATATTCTTAAACGATGATCTTTTGCATAATTGGTCAAAGTTGTTTGTATATCTATTCTTGGGATATCTCTATAAAATCGAAAAACTGTTTTAACTGGAATAGTAACATTACCTACCCTTTTATCTCGACTCTCATTTAAATTTTCAAAAAGTTCTAGGGTCATACCCTGTTCAATTTCTGTGAATAAAGGTCCTTTGACTGTTAGTTTTCTTTTCACTTTCTTTATTTTTACAATTTCAGGACCTATTCTTCCAAAAGTATATTCATCACCCTTATCACCATAATCTTCAAATTTATGAAGCTGAGTAAATTCTGTATTTGTTCTTTTGTCTAGGTAATTGAAAGTCCCATCTGAATTAAATTTAAGCTCATAAAATTTGGTTGTAATCTTATTTTTCGATGTCAAGAATGTTGCATCATTTTCTAGATAATCCATTTTCTCTAGAAGTTTAAATTCATTGAAATTCCAACTATTAAGAGGTGCTAGAACACTATAGTTTTGTTTTGACCCTAAGGATGCTTTAACATGGTACTTTTTGTATTTCTTAGTTTTCATTAATTCTGCTGCTTGCTTCTTAAATTCATCTACATCGAAATCTCCAATAGGAACTCTTCCACATAAAAGAGTGACATCACATATCTCAGGATTAATGTTATCAGAGATATATACCTCGTTAAGGTAATAATCTAGAATCTTTCTTCCAGGTAACAATCTAAAACCTGTCTTTAACACAAGAGGAGAGAAGGTGTTTTCAAACAAAATTTCCTCAGAGGGATTTAAAGCTTGAACCATATAATTATTACCTAAACTATCCTGTAATCCAACTATTGGTTGTTTTGCAGGGGCAGAGAAATCAAAGAAAGATAGATTGTCAGAATTATTAGTTGGATTAAAAACATATAGTTTTGATTCATCTTCCTCAATTTCAAGCTTATCTATATCTTCCCTTAATTCATTTAACTGAGATTCTCCTATGCTTTCAGCCCAATAAAACCTTGATTTCATTTCTTCATGTGTTTGATCAATTGAACAACCACAAATACCATCATGGGTTTGGTTTTTCAATAACCATTTCCATGCTAGATTCAGATAGGATGTTGGATAATCATAGTTGTTGAATAACCAAAAATAGGTGATTAAAGGTTCCACATAGTGAACAAGTAAATCTTCTATTTTCTGGTTCCACTGTTTTATCCACATCCTCATGGAATAGGTATCTTGAAGAAGATGAGCTCTTGCAGATGAGCGAAATTCACCAGAATATTCAGGTAGTAAATAATTTATCCTTTGAAGTGAATCCTGCAATTCTGTAACATAATTATCTAATAAACTGAGATTGATTTCGGTGTTTTCAATATCTACAAGTTTTGTTAAGATATTCATATTTGGATTAGGAAACTGATGATCAGTTCCATACATAAGAAGATACACAGGAACGGGGGAAAATTGCTTCAATTGCTCTATTTTACCAATAATTGAATCTTTTAGATCAGTTTCATTATCAGGTAAGTCTGCAGCATTACCATAACCTTTTGGCATATATACTCCAAGAATTGAATCGTGAGAGTGATAATCACTTTTCCATTTGAAAGGTACAGTAATTATTTCAGGACCAACTCCTCTCCAGATAACAGCTGCTTTGAACGAAGTAAGATTTGAAAGGATTTGAGGAATGGCTCTTGTATGTCCAAATTGGTCTGGAAGATATCCAATCTGCATTAATGGAATATTTAATTCCTTAGCTAAATCAATACTTACTTCTAAATTACGTATGAAACTTTCTTGCCCTATCAACCACTCGTCAGGAAGTAAATACCATGGGCCAAGAGCTATTTTACCTTCTCTAATCAAGGCTAGAAGTTCATCTTTTTTCTCAGGACGAATTTCAAAATAATCTTCTAAAACTACCGTTTGACCATCAAGCATGAAAAAATAATCTTTCTTCTTAGTTATTTCAAGCAAATCATCAATAAGTTTTACCAACTGAACTCTGAAATTCTGAAATGGGAGATACCATTCACGATCCCAGTGTGCATGAGGAACAATAAAAACTTCTTTTTTCTCTTTTTCCATCTAAATTACCTATCTTCTGAAGTTGATTATATGTATCAGTATATCTTTTTTTTGCTGATACAATACCAATTCTTGATAGAAGTTAAAAAAGATTGAAATTTTTATTTATTGAGAAGTTCTTTCGCACTTTCAATGAGTTTTTTCGCTGAAGCTGGTCCTATACCTTTTATTGGAGTAAGTTCCTCTACTTTTGCAAGTGCCAGTTGACTCGCATCCTTGAAACCTGCTTTCCTTAGTTCTACAGCTTTTTGGCCAACTCCTTTAACTTTCTCAATTGGAAAACTTGCAATTTTAGCTTTTACTTTGTCTTTTTTCACTGGAACTGTTTTAATTTTGGTATATTCAATAATCCCTTTTATTCTTCCTAGATGTTCAGTCCTAATACTCTTATTCTTCTTACTTAGATCTGTAATAGTTTTTAGAATATCTTCGCTTTGATTAATCATTTGAACAAATTCTTTTTGGTCTTTATTTGAAGCATCATAAAGCATTCCTAACCCATTAATTGCATCTAAGAATGTGATAGTTGAATCAATAACAAGAAGTGGATTAGAAATCGCCATGCTTTTTCTAAAGGCTGTTTTAGCAAGAAGGAAACTTTTTTCATAATCTCCTATTTTAATCATGATCTGACAATTCAGTAACATAGCAGCTAGTTTTTCAATATCGTTTAACTCTACACCTTTTTCTAACAAATTAAGCTGGTTCATTGCTTCATCGTAATCCCCTTTCTCAAGCAAATCCTCCGCTTGTCTCAATCCTTCAAGATATACTCCAAACATAATCGATCACCACTAATAGAGAAATATGACTTTCTTTATCTAGAATGTTATGGTAATGTAAGTTTTAATGACTAATAAATTTTCTTGAAGTATTAAATAAAAAGAATGACTCTTTTATATTGGAATGAATATTTCTTCAAAATTTCACAATTACTTTACTTACTATTTATTGAAGTCTGAATTATTAGTTGAAAAAGAAGAAAAAGGAAGAAAAATCTCTACTCAATATCATTGAGATCTTTCGTAGGTGGTTTAAGTTTCCTCGGCCACCAATTCCATTTAGAAGCTAAACTCATAATTGCCGGAACTAAAATAGTTCTAATAATGAAAGTATCAACAAGAACTGCTAATGCTAATATAAATCCAAATTCATTTAGAATCATTACGCTGCTGAAAATCATTCCACTAAATGCAATTGCCATAATTACACCAGCCATACTTATGATTCCACCGGTTCTGTATAATCCTTTAATAACAGATGCTCTTTCAGAATAACCATTATTTCGATATTCTGACACTCTGGATAAGAGGAAGATGTCATAGTCTAAACCTAACCCTATAAGAATTGAAAATGACATCACAGGTGTTGCCCAGTAGAGATGGTTGATATCTTGTAAAACAGGAATAATGCCATCAAATATTCCTACATCAAAGATTAATGCCGTTAAACCATAAATCCAAGAAAGTGTTAATCCTATTGTTATTATCAGACGAAGTGGTATAAAGACCGATTTAAACATTAATGCTATTATAACGTAAACTATGATTACAATAATTCCAATCATCAAGGGAAACATTTTGTAAACTAAGTCTACTGAATCAACAATTTCAGTACTTGATCCTGCTAGATGGAATTTAAACTCAGAAGAATCTTCATAATCAGTCATAATCTCTCTTGTAGCTTTTATCCAATCTTCTACATAACTTCCAAATGGATCGAAACTTGGTTGTATATCAATCATAACGGTGGAATTGTCTCCGTTAGTATATCTATTGAAAATCATTTCTCTATACAAGATTGCACTTTCAGAGTAGTATGTTGTATCATTCACATTATTTATGAAAGGATAAGCTACGAAGAAAGGAATAGAGAATCCTTGTCCCCACGAAATCGTGATGAAAGATTGTTCTGTGATATCCGTTTGATTAGCTATATCTCTGATTAACGTTTGAGTTAATGTAAAGAATGCAGGATTAATAATCCCATCAGTTTGATTTGTTTCTATAAGAACGTACATAGGAGCAAGAACTCCAGGTTGAAATTCATCTTTGAGAATATTGAATGCTACAGTAGATTCAGCTTGTCTAGGAAGGATATGCACGTCACCTATTGATGTGCTCATTTTTAACATCTGAATTGACATAGGTATGGCTACGATGAGAGTTACTATAATTATTGGAAGAGAATATTTAGTTGCAAACTTACCTATTTTGAACCAAATACTTTTCATCTGATTCTGAAGTTCTCTTTCTTTGCGTTCTTCTTCTGTTTTAGGCTTATCTTCTTGTTGCTTCTTGAGTAATCTGAATTTAGAAAAGAAGTTACCAAACTGTAATAGTAATGAAGGTACCAGTGTAAGATTGATTAATAAAGTAGTCAATATACAAACAGCTGCACCTAACCCTATTGTCGCTAAAAGGCCTATTGGAAAGAAAACAAGTCCAAGGAAACAAATTGCTAAAGTAATTCCTGAAACACCAATTGTGTGACCTGCATGCTCTAGCATCAAAGTAACAGCTGAGAAATTCTCTCTCCCTCTGATTAATTCTTCTTTATAACGTGAGAGTAAGAAAAGAGCGTAATCTATGGACAATGCTATTACAAGTGACATCATCACACTTGGTACAAAACTAAACACAGGCATTGCTTTTGCAATAGGATACATTACGAAAAATGATGTTCCAATTGAAAATGCAACACTTATAATAGGAATAATCATTAATTTGAAGCTTTTCAACACCAATGCTAAAACAATAAGAGCTATAGGAAGTACAATAGAATCCATAACTATAATGTCTTTTTCTGAAGCTTGTTTCATGTCTTCAAATAGAATATGTGATCCAGTTAGCAAAATAGTATAACCTTCAGGTTCTAGTTCATCAATCGTCAAGTCCAAAAAATCAATAAATGAGTTTAATTCTTCATCAGAAACTGTGTTGACATTGATTTCCATTATCATAGTATTATTTGAATCACTAACATATCCCCTAGCTGCATCTCCCAAACCTCCACCAACTAAGAAATAATAACCATTAAGGCTTACTATCAGATCTGCGTATTCTGAAAGCCTAAGCGAAGTGTTAAAGCTATTACTGAAATCTTCGATATCTGTATTAAGAACTGTACCGTTTGGATTCTGAATTACTAAAACAATAGTTGTTTCTGTATCTATATTAGGAAATTCTTCCTTGAG